>JAIBBY010000015.1 GCA_019694455.1 Pirellulales bacterium | reverse complement strand
GTTGGCGGCGCTTTCTATAGTTCTCGGCTATTTTCGACTACTCTTTCACGCACCAATCTGGAGCGACCGCCTCGGCATCATCCTCGCGCTGGCCTGGGCCCCGCAAGGCGCTTGGGTCGTATGGGCCGTCTATCATGATGGGCCGCTATTACGCGGCTGAGGCGCTCACCGCGCCACCCATTCCAGCGCGGCCTCAATCCCCTCGCCCTCGCTCCCTTGCATCGAAATCTTCTCCGTGGCGCCCGCCGCCTCCGCCGCGCCCTTCAGCAGTTCCGGCGTCTCGCCCCCCTCTCCCGCGATCCAAAGCTCGCTCCCCGCGCACAATGCCAATAGCCCCGGCAGGTCGCCATACTTCACGCTCCCCGGCAGAAAATCGGGATCGGCGAAGTCCGTGACTTTGCCAAACCGAAAGCCCGCCGTGTCGATCGCCAAGCGGTCGATCTGGTCTCCCGCCACCGCCTTCGCCGCGGCGGCCCAGTGCCCTGCTCCTTCGAGCGCCACCACATGCACTCGCTCGGGCTTGTCCTCATAGTTGCGCGCAAAGCTCACCAGCGTCAAAATGTCGTGTACTCGTTGGGCAAACAGCGGATGGTTGTATCCGTAGGTATAGGCGTCGTACCCCACCAGCGCGTCGGCCACCATCGGTTGCTTTTCCAGCGGCTTACCGTCTTTCAGATACTCTCCCTGATACAACAGGTCGATGCCGAACACCGCGTTCCCCGCCTTGAGCAACTGTCGCACCGGCCCGATTACCTCATCATCCGTGCCGTACAGCGACTGTTTGCCGCGCGGCGAAATCCACAGCACCACCGTCCGATTCCACTTCCCCGCCGGCAACAACCCCAGCGCCGGAATCTCGGCGCCGCGTGCCTCGTCGCGCAGCAGCACCGAGTGCTCTTCGTACTCGTCGACATCGCTGCTGGTGATCTGCATCGTCACGCTCCCCGGCTCGGGCATGCCGCGCCCGATCATTGCATGCCACGCTCCTCCCACCACCTCGCGAAATTGCGCTAGCGACTCCTTGTCGCGCGGCGCCAGCGCCGCGATCTGCTTTTCGCTGTCGGCGTTGATCGTCGCCAACAGCGACCGCTCATACGCCTCGCCGCTCGGCGGCCGTGGATGATCCTTGTCCCACACGCTCATCTCGGCGATCGACAGCGGCTCAAAATCTTCTTCCGCCGGCAGCGGTTCCAACCCCAGCGGCAAATGCCGATTCATCCAGCCATACATCACGCCCCGGCTCACATAGTTGTAGTTGTGGCCAAACTGCAAAAACGCCGCCAGGTCCACGTTGTCTTCCGCGCCGTATAGTGCGTACAGCCGTTTCAGTTCTGGCAGGCCCTTGGTTTCCATCTCCACGGTCCAGTCGTTCGCCGCCGTCATCCCCAGCGGCTTGGGGCAGAACAGCCCGGCGAATTCCACGTTGCCCGTCCCCACGCGTAGAAAGTCGCAGTTCTCGCAGGTGCAGCCCCCCTGCATCGCCGTTGACACCATCACCGCCGGAAAGGCCACCTTCGGCCGTGGATCGATCGCGCACAAGATGAACGTCTGCGTGCCGCCCCCGCTGGCGCCCGTCACCCCCACGCGAGCCGCGTCGACCTCCGGTAGGCCCAGCAAAAAATCGAGCGCCCGTATCGTGTTGTACGCCTGCAATCCCATCATGTGCTGCAAGCGCAGCTCGGCCTGCGGACTGAAGTACCCCCAGTTCTCTGGCGTGTTCATCGCCTCGCGCACGCCCGGCCGGTGCTCAAGCTGCATGCTGTCGGCATAGCCCACCATGTCGTAGTGGAACACCACGCACCCCATCCGCGCCAGTTGCACGCAGCGGGCCTGAATCACATGCCGGCCCCCCTTGCTGAACTGCTCCGCCCCCGCCGTGATCTCCTTCTCCACTTCCTTCTCGCCGTGATCCTGAAACCGCCCGTTCGTCCAATGCCCATGCGGGCAAAGCACCGCCGGCAACTTGCCGGCCCGGCCGGTCGGCCGATACAGATTGCCCGTCACAAAATGCCCCGGCCAGCTTTGCAAATACACCTTGTCCACGGTGTAGCCGTCGCGCTCCACACGGCCATGAATCACCGGTTCCAACGGAGTCTTCTCGGGCATGGGCCACAAACCCAAGGCCACCAGCATCTGCCGCCGCACTTCGGCCGCGCGCTTTTCCCAGGCCTCGCGACTGGCCGGAACGTCCAACGGAAAATAATCGTTCAGCGTCTTTAGCGGCCCCAGCCGCGCGTCGTTGGGCAACTCTCCCTCGGGCAGCGAACGCGGCCCCGCCGCCAGCGAACTTCCGCCCGCGAGCGCCCACAAAACACACACCGCCGCCGACATATTTCGAGCACACGCACGCATCGCAAGTTCACCACGAAGGACCGGTTGAAAGAGCAACTGGTCCACAGTGTAGGTGAAGAATTTCCCCGCCGCTACAAACGCGCGGCGCGCCGCTGCTGCCACAGCTTGACGCCGCCAATCGCCGTGATCGCCATCACGCCAGCGGCCACGCCGTAACCGCGGCTACCCAATAGCGCCGCGACCAGCGCCGCCAACAGCGCGAGCGTCACCGCCGACACGGCGCCCAGCGCGCCCGGAAAAAACTCCTTGCGCGCTGCCCCCGCCTCGCGCAGTTGGCTGATGGCCACGGCGATCACCACCAGCACCCCCACGATCATCCCTTCATAAACGTCAGCGCCCGTCTTGATGATCTTGGCCACGCCGTCGATCACCACCCGCAGAAAGATCACTCCCAACACTGTCCCCGGCACGTTGCCGATTCCCCCTTGCAGGCTGCACCCGCCCACCACGGCCGCCGCAATCGCGTTCAACTCATAACCCCGACCCAGCGTCTCCGGCGCCGCCACACTTTGATCGGCGATGTACAGAATGCCCGCGATCGAAGACGTGATGCTCCCCACGCAGTAGGCAAACCACTTCAAGCGATCAGTGCGAATGCCCGACAGCCGCGCCGCTTCTTCGTTGCCGCCCAAGGCGTACAGATGGCGACCGATCACGGTGCGCGACAAGAGGATCGACGTGAACACCGCCAGCGCCAAAAACATCACCGCCGGTATCCAGACGCTCGTCGCCAGGTACCGAAACGACGGATCGAACAGATCGATCTGCGTTCGCTTGTTCCCCAACGTCAACAGCGTCACCTCAGACACCACGCTCCGCCCCAGGCTCCGCAGACCAACCAGCGTGGCCAACGTGGCGATGAACGGCGGCAGACCCACCACGGTGATGAGCCACGCGTGCAATGTGCCAATCAAAAAACCGACCACGATCGTGCCGGCGATCGCCGCGCCAATCACCCACGCCCCCAGCGGCTGCGCCGACTCCATCTGCTCAGGCGCTAGTAGCAGCAGCAACGACGCGCATACCGTGCCGCTGAACGCGATCACCGAGCCGGGCGAAAGATCGATCCCCCCCGCGATGATCACCACCGCGCTGCCGAGCGTGAAGATGCCCAACAGCGACGCCTGCCGCACAATGTCGCGCGCGCTGGCCGCCGGCTGATGCCAATAGTTGTGCTGGCTGTCGATCCAGGCCGTCAGCAGCACCACCACCACAATCGAGATCGCCAGACCGATCTCGGTCCGCGCGCCCCCCAGCATCCGCCGCGCCAGGCCCGTCTCGCCGCTCATGAGGCGTTCAGGTTGTACTTGGCCAACCACGCCCGAAACTCCGCCACCGGCATGAATTGCACGTTCGAGTCGAACATCTCCGCCTTCAGCGGAGAGCCGTCGGGCACAACCACCTTTAACCCGGTGTCGTACAAGTCGCCCTCCGGCTGACCGTGGTTCGGAAACATCTCCTTGACGGTCGCGTCGTCCTTTTCCTTCAGCGACTTCAAGAGCCGCACGCTTTGCGCCCCCATCTCGTACGGATTCTGCACCACCAGCACCTGAATCAATCCCTGCTCCAGGTAATTGATCGCCTGCTGCTCGGCGTCGAAGGCCACCACCGTGATCTTGTCTTGCTTGTCTTCCGCTTTCACGATCTCGGCAATGGCTGGCGCGTTGTACGACCAGATGCCTACCAGCACATTGGCGTCGGGATGATTGCGAATCGCGTTGCGCACATTCTCGCGGGCACGTGTGCGATCGGTCTCGTCCCCCATGCGGTCGCGCTCGACCAGTTTCTCGCCGGCGCCTTCCTTGAAGCCGTCCATCCGCTCAATCGCGTTCTGCGCCCCGATCCGTCCCACAAACTGCACATACGCCCCGCCGTCGGGCACAAGATTCTTGGCCGCCACGCCGAGCGTCTTGCCCCCCTTCAAGTTGTCGGTGCCGATGAACGCGAACCGCGCGTCGCGGAACTTGCCGCGATCAACGTCGGAATCGAGCGTGATGATCGGTATGCCGCGCTCGGCCAGCTTGCGCATCTCGTCAACCAGGCTGGCGTTCGCTGCGTCTGCGGCGCACACCGCCACGCCGGCAATGTCCGACTGCGTGCCGTACTGCCGTAGCTTCTCGATCTGCCCGGCCGGCCCGGTCGAATTCGGCTCCAGCACCGCGTCGACGCCAAGCCGCTTGGCCTCTTCGTTCATGCCCACCCGCACGGCGTCCCAGAACGGCGACTCGTTGTTCATCAAAATGATGTACCGCGAGCCCCCCGCCGCGGCGGCGGCGCCCGGCGTGCCGGCCGAGTTCGAGCAACCCGTCAAGCAGGCGCCCAGCGCGAGCAGCCATGCCAGCGACGCAGATCCCAAGATCGACCCAAGCGGTCGGCGCATCTCAATTTCCCGCTTCAAAAGTAGTGACCCGATAAGTGCGAAACGGCGATTGTATTTCTGCGAATTGCCAGCGGCAAGCAGAGCGGGAATTCGAACGAGGCGTATCACGATCACTCACAGCCAGCTCTGCCTGACCCATTAACGCAGTCGATTCCAGTAGTTTCCATGAAACTGGGCCTGTACGTTCTCGTCGGAATCGAACTCAAAATGCACCGTGATCTCGCTTCGACTTCCCCGACCGACGCGTTCTAGTTCGTCGTAGACGATGTCGATCATGTCCCGAACCATGCCGCTGTTTTTGCAAGCGTCGATGTCTTTATCGTTTTTCAAGAACACATAGGCAGAGAACTTGGCGGCGCGAAATGGCAAAATCCAGAAATCGTGAAATGGGGGCATTTTGGAAAGGCGTTCTTTGATCGCTTCAGACGCCAAGCTCAGGTTGTGCCATCGCTCACGCTCCTTTCGCTCAGCACGAGCAAAATCTTCGGGGGTGGGAATGCGCATCGGACGTTTCAGGGACTTCTGGCTCTCTCTGGAATCGTAATCGAACCGCACTGATATCTGCTCTCGGGCGCCGAGCCCGGCGTTTTCCAACGCAGCGTAAACAGCGTCCTCCAGCTTCTGGCGTCTCCCCTTGCTTTCAAACCTCCCGATGTCCCGGTCCCTCCTGAACTGCACCGACGCCAAATAGTTCCCTGTGCTCTGTCGGTCAAGATAGAAGCCCGGAATCGAGTAGGCCTTTTGGAATTCTCTGCTGAGCTTCTCATTCAGCTGACTCAAAGGTGAGTCGTCCTCTTGGGCTGCGTACGGCGTTCCCAGTCTGCAAAATCTGCAATTCTCAAATTCTTGCGATTCATTCATAGCATCACCCCTCCGACTTATCTGCCTTCCGCAATCGCATAGCTCATCCACGCCGCCAGCAGCACCAACAGTGGCAACGCGCCCCACAGCGCCAGATACACTCTACCCGGCCGCCAATGTTCGTCGCTCGCCGCCCGCACGGGCGCCATCGCCGGCGTCGAATTTCGGCAATCCGCCACCAGCCACCAACTCGCCGCGCTAGCGCACACCAGATAAAACATCTCCGACTGGATCACCCCCGGCTCGTCGTGCTGCCCCATCATGCCGGCGAATGACGCCCCGACGATCAGCCACATCAACACGAGCAAGAGAAGCTGTCCCTTCCCCAGCGCCGTCCGCGGCACAAACGCCAGGCCCGCCGTTCGATAGCGCCACACCGTCCCCACCACCAGCGCGGTCAGCAGCATTCCCGCCGCCAGCGCCCACCAATCGCCGGCCATGCCTAGCACCTTAGGAGGAAACAACTCCGCATCCTGCCACAGTGTGATGTTGCGCGAAAAGTTCCACCACATCATCGGCACGAACAGGTACAACACCGCGAACTCGTTCAGCACGCTGCGCGGCGCGTCTTCGATCGGCACCGCCAGCCCCTCGCGCGCCAGTCGCCGCGCCCCATACGCCACGCCGCCCCCCATCACGAGGCCAAACAGCATCTCCATCTTCGACCAGCCCCGATGCTCCTGCAGTGCCGCGTATTGAAACGGCCCCCAGTGCCAGCGCTGCACGATCTGCACAAAGTCCCCAATAAAAAAGCCCAGCGCCCCGGCCAACAGTCCATATTGCGCGAGCATTAGCGCAGCGCGATTCCGTGTCGTCCACAGATACGCCAGTAGCGCGATGGTCACCCCCAGGCAACCGGCCCAGCTATCGCTCCGCGGCGGGTTCAGCCGCAGCCCCAGCGCGAGCGTCAAGATTCCCAGCCCCAGCCACCAGCCAATGCACAATAGCGCGATCAACCTGCACGCTCGTCGAGCGCTCGGCGCGACCAGCCCCACCACCAAAGCCACCGCCAGCGCGCTGGTCGTCTCAAACCAACTCGTGTCGTACAGGTCGGGCAGCCCCTCGCGCGCGCCGCTCACATTGGCCACAATCCAAATCGCGCCGATCAACGTCAGCGGCAGGATGTACTGGCTCAGGTCCGATCGCTTCTCGGTCAGCGCCAGTCCCAAGATGCCGCCACCAATCGCCCCCCACATGCCGCCCGCCAGCACAAAGGTCCAATAGCCATAAAGGATCGTTCCAAACTCCCCCGATGCCGTGTAGCCCACCAACAGGCCGTAGCTCGTCTGCCCGCCAAAGGCCCAGCCCAGCGCGCCGGCCAGCCCGGCTATCGCGGCGCGCCGCTGCCAGTCGGGCCGGCACGACGTCACCGCCAGAAACATGGCCAGCATCGCCCCCGGCATCATCGCGCCGGTGCCGTGGCCGTAGCGTCCGCGAATGCTCCAGCCCATCGCCATGACCAGTGCCGCAATCACGATATACATCGAGCGATTTCCCTGGAACAGCCCCAAACCCAAATGGCGTAAGTCGCGAGTTTAGCAGGCGTTTGGCCCACCGCGCGCCGTTGCGGACTCGCCCCCGATTCGTATAATGCGAGGTTTCAACTCGCGTCAAAAAGCGTTCGCGGGCTTCATCGGCCCGAGAAATCACGAAGCTGACAGTCACATTAGGTTTAGTGCCTAAGAGTGATTGCCGACTTCAACGGCCCGAACAATCGCGAAGCTTACGACCCGTTAGGTTCAGTGCCTAACAAAGAATATTGGAGCGTTACGATGGCTCAGATGTGCGAAGTCTGCGGCAAGGCGCCTCAGATGGGCAACTCGGTCACCACCCGAGGTAAGGCCAAGTATCTAGGCGGCGTCGGCACCAAGGTCACCGGCATCTCCCGCCGGCAGTTCAAACCGAATCTGCAGAACGTCCACGTCACGGTCAAAGGCACGAGCAAGTCGATGCGCGTCTGTACCCAGTGCATCCGCTCTGGCGCCATCACCAAGACCGTCCGCGCCAAGCCGTTCAAGCTCCCCACCAACGCCTAGCTCGGCCGCTGCGGATTGGCGAGTCGCCGCCGCGCGCCCGAACTTTTGGGAGTCGCCGTTTCCCCATGCCGCTCACCCGTCAGGAAGTCGAAAAAGTCTCGCTGCTGGCGCGCCTGCGGCTATCGCCCGACGAACTCGACACGATGACCGCGCAGCTCGGCCACATCGTCGACTACATGCATCTACTCGCCGAGTTGAACACCGACAATGTCCAACCGATGGCGCACGCCATCGAGTTGACCAACGTCTTCCGCGAAGACGAAGTCCGCGAGAGCCTCCCCCGCAAAGAGGCCCTGGCCAACGCCCCGCAGCACGACGACGAGTGCTACCTGGTGCCCGCCGTTCTGGGAGATTAACCACCGCTCCGGTCGCGGCGCATGCGGCCCGCTGGCAATTCGATCCACAAGCCAACCTCGCTCAACTCCTTATGTCGCTCGTCGATCGAACCGCCATCGAACTGCTGGATCTCATGGCCCAAGGCGCGGCCACGTCGGTCGAGATCACCACTGCCTATCTCGATCAGATCGAGCGCTACGATGGCGCGGTCAAATCCTATCTCCGCGTCGATCGCGCTGGCGCGCTCGAGCAGGCGGAACGCATCGACGAGCGGCGCAAGCTCCGGCAGCCCCTCGGCAAACTGGCCGGCCTGCCCATCGCCATCAAAGATGTGATTTGCGCCCAAGGCGAGCTGACCACCTGCGGCTCCAAAATTCTCAAAGACTTCCGCGCCCCCTACGACGCCGCGATTATCCGCCGGCTGCGCCACGCCGACGCCGTTTTTGTCGGCCGCACCAACATGGACGAGTTCGCCATGGGGGGCTCGACCGAAAATTCCGCCTACCAGACAACCGGCAACCCCTGGGATCTCTCGCGCATCCCGGGCGGGTCCAGCGGCGGCGCCGCTGCCTGCGTTGCCGCCCGCATGGCGCCTCTGTCGATCGGTACCGATACCGGCGGCTCCATCCGCCAGCCCGCCGGTCTTTGTGGCGTCACTGGCCTCAAGCCCACCTATGGCCGAGTCAGCCGCTTTGGCCTGGTCGCCTTCGCCAGCAGTCTCGATCAGATCGGTCCCCTCGCCAAGACAGCCGAAGACTGCGCGCTACTGCTCGAAGTCATCGCCGGGCATGATCCCGCCGACAGCACTTCGGTCGATCGCCCGGTGCCCGCTTACAGCCAATCGGTCCGCCAGCCGCTCGCCGGTCTGCGGCTGGGCTTGGTCCGCGAGCACTTCGCCGAGGGACTCGATAGCGAGGTCGAATCCGCCGTCCGCGAGGCGATTCGCGTCTACGAAAGTCTCGGCGCCAAGGTGGTCGATGTCTCCCTGCCGCACGGCAAGTACGGCGTGGCCACGTATTACGTCATCGCCCCCAGCGAGGCCTCCAGCAATCTGGCCCGCTACGATGGCGTCCACTATGGCCATCGCACCGACCTGGCCCGCATGAATCAGGAGCTTGCCGCCGAACGCGCCGCGCTCGAAAAGCAAGGCGCCGTCGCCGATCTCGATACGCCGCTGGTCCGCATGTATCGGCAAAGCCGCGCCGAAGGATTTGGCGCCGAGGTCAAGCGCCGCATCATGCTCGGCACCTACGCCTTGTCGGCCGGCTACTACGACGCGTATTACCTCAAGGCCCTCAAGGTCCGCCGCCTCATCCGCCGCGACTACGACGAGGCCTTCGCGCAGTGCGATCTAATCGCTGGCCCGGTGACCGCCGCCCCCGCATTCAAGATCGGCGAAAAGTCCGACGATCCCCTCTCGATGTATCTGGTCGACCTCTACACCGTCAGCGCCAATCTGGCCGGCGTCGGCGGCATCTCGATTCCCTGCGGCTTCACCGCTGGGCTCCCAGTCGGCCTGCAACTGCAAGCGCCCCCGTTCGAAGAAGAACGCCTGCTCCGCGCGGCGCACATGTTCCAGGCTGCCACCAACTGGCACCAGCGCTTTCCCGATCTCGCTCAAACCGCGGGGGCCCACGCATGAGCGCTCCCTACGATATCGTCATCGGGCTCGAAATCCACGTACAGCTACTCACCCAGAGCAAGCTGTTCTGCGGTTGCAGCACCCGCTTCGGCTCCCCCCCCAACACGCAAACCTGCCCCGTCTGCATCGGCATGCCCGGCGTGATGCCGGTGATGAATCGCCGCGCGTTCGAACTGTCGCTGCGCACGGCGGTGGCGCTCAATTGCCAGATCGCCACCTACACCAAGTGGGATCGCAAGAACTACTACTACCCCGACCTGCCCAAGGGCTACCAGATCAGCCAGTACGATCTGCCGTTCAGCCACGATGGTTGGCTCGACATCAGCGATCCCAAGGACAAATTCCAACCCAAGCGCGTCGGCATCATCCGCGCTCATCTGGAAGAAGACGCCGGCAAGAGCATGCACGACGAGGCCGCCGGCCAGTCCGATAGCCGCATCGACCTCAACCGCACCGGCACACCGCTGTTGGAGATTGTCAGCCAGCCCGATATGCGATCGGCGCTTGAGGCCAAAACCTTTCTGAACGAGCTCAAGCTGCTGCTCACCTACCTTGGCGTCTCCGATTGCAACATGCAGGAAGGCAGCCTGCGCGTCGATGCCAACATCAACCTGCACGTCCACACGCCAGACGGCAAAGTCCCCACGCCGATCGTCGAAATCAAGAACATGAACAGCTTCCGCGCCGTCGAGCGGGCGTTGGAATACGAAGCCGGCCGCCAATATCAGGTCTGGCAGGAGACGGGCCGCCGCCTGGGCGAAGTCCCCAAGCAAACCCGCGGCTGGGACGATCAGGCCAACGTCACCCGCGGCCAGCGACACAAAGAAGAATCGAGCGACTACCGCTACTTTCCCGAGCCCGATCTGGTCCCCGTCACCGTCAGTGAGTCGCAACTCGCCGAAGTGCGCGCAGGCCTCGGCGAACTCCCCGCCGCGCTGCGCACCCGACTCGAAGCGACCTACGGCATCAAGCCGTACGATAGCGATGTGCTGGTCAACCAAGGTCCGCCGCTGGTCGATTACTTCGTCGAGCTAGCCACACTGTCGGGCGATGGCCGCCTGGCCAGCAATTGGATTCAGCAGGACGTGCTCCGCGAACTGAACGATCGCCAACTCACGATCGAAACCTTCCCGGTGCGCCCCGCCGCGTTCGCCGATCTATTGTCGCGCGTCAAACGCGGCGATCTCGACACCAGCCGGGCCCGCGAGGTGTTTATCGACATGGTGTCCAGCGGCAGGCCCGCCGAAGAGATCATTCGCGAGCGCGGCATCACACAGGTCGACGAGTCGGAACTGATCGCCCTCTGCCGCGAGCTATTGGCCAAGAACCCAAAAATCCTCACCGACATCAAGGAAGGGCGCACCAAGGCGGCCGGCGCGCTCATCGGCCAGGCCAAGAAGGTCAATCCCAACGTCAATCCCAGCCGACTGTTGGAAATCTGCCTCGAAGTCGCCCCCAGCCTGTAGAGCGGTGCGGCGAACCTTTTTCGCGCCAATGCCGACTATTAGGTAGTCGCTTTTCCTTTGCAGCGGGGTCACAAGTGCGTCACTATCTGATCGGCATCGACACATGGCCCTTTCCGGGTCAGTTGGAATCAGCTTTTCTGCTCATCGTGCGCCAAGTTGCGGCTCGCGCGACGGTCAAGCGCATTTTCCGTGAGAGCTACAAAGGAGTCGATTCTGAAGAGACGTCGTTTGAACCGACAAACGAAGAAATGGAACAATACTGGGAAAACGGGCCGACAACGCTGAAAATGACAATCGACAGCGACGAGTTTGCGGCTCTCGTTCGTGAATCGGTGACCTCAGCGACTTCGATTTCCGTTGATTTTAGATTCAATTTGCGGAGTCGTCGCGCGATTGATTTGCAACTCAGTTTGCACGGCGCGCACACCGAGCCGTTTGGCGACATCGGATGGTTTGGACCAATTCGCGCAACGTGCCTGTTTCCAGAAGTTTATGCGCCGATGTTTGAATTCCAGGCGCCGGCCAAATCGCGCTTTCGCGCCCTGCTCGCTACCCTACGCGGCTTGCTACCCGTTTTCTCCGCGAAGGCGAATGGGCGCGACGTTGCGTCGGAACACGATCCATCCGAAGTAGTGGCAATGGGCATCTACGATGACTTGACGGATCTCTTTCTGATCGCAACAGGCAACAACCTGGCTCCGGATGAGCCCTTAGTCGAGCATGCGCATGTCAATCTCGACGGTATCGCCGTTTCGTTGCTTGACTGCAGCTTCGTAATGCACGCGCGCTTGACCGAGTTCGTGCGCGACTACGCGCGCATCCTTCAACGAGAGCGTGATGGCACATCGCTCAGTTACACTTTTCGTCCCGATTGGCGCGCCATGGAAATCGCGCCGGTAGATCAAAATGAGAACGCCGACAACCTCGACGACGGTTGGGCTCGCGCCTTGGCCGAAGCGGGCGGTGAAAAGCTGGATGGAGAACTGTCGACTTTGGACGATGCAAGAATTCGTAACCTGCTGACGGTCAACGACTTGGACGTTCGGGCAGCTTTCGATGAGCTATCGTTCGAGGAAGCCGGCGGCGAGTGTACGCTATTGAAAAATGGCGGCTTTCTCTGGTCGACGCTGCCGCCGCTCAGGTTGAATGGTCTGTATGAGCGATTGCTTGCCGTAATCGAAGAGCGTCGTGCTTAAAATGGCCAATCGGCGATTCGTCAATCCCAGCCGACTGTTGGAAATCTGCCTCGAAGTCGCCCCCAGCCTCTAGAGCGCGCTGTTGCCTTTTGGCATCGTGCGTCACAGTCGAGCGCTGCGTTATTGCTCTGCTGCCGCACGGCGGCGCGCCACCCTCTATCATGCGCCAATCTGAGCTAGGCTTGCGCTACTCGACCGCGCGTTCGCGCTTGACCTCTAAACACAGCAGGTTCCTCGCATGGGCTCTTCCTCCTGGCGCCTCGATTGCGATCCCCCCCTCGAATCGGCGGGCTGGCTCAGCGTCGACGTCATCCGCTTTCTCGGCGAGCAAGATGGCCCCCACCAAAGAGAATTCAAACGCCGCGCCGCTGAAAGGTTGCAAGAAACCGCGACCATTCGCCGGGCCTATCTGGCGCGGGTCGCCTACGATCAATCCCCCCGGCAGCATGTCGCGTTGTGCGTCGCCTCGGATGCCGCGCACGAGCTAGACGTCTTTCTCGCCGTTGCCGATCTCTTCGCCGAGATGTTTCCCGGCCATGCCGAGCTCGACCAGTTTCTGCTCGACCCCCAGTTGGAGGCCGGCGCCCGACTCACTTGCCGCCCCTTCTACACGGCGCGGCGCGCCGCCGATTGACGCTCAACCAGTCGGCTTCGCCTGCCAGTCGACTCCCGAGACCTTGGCCAGCGCCAGCACCAAGGCCTGCGTGCCGTCGCGGCCATGCCCCTGCGCCTGCAGCGCGATGTAAAGCTGATTCGCCACCGCCAGCCCCGGCAGCGCCAGGTTCATTCGCCGCGCCTCGGCCAGCGCGATCCCCATATCCTTGATGAAATGCTCCACAAAGAAACCCGGCTTGTAGTCGCCTCGCATCATCCGCGGTCCCAGGTTGGCCAGCGACCAGCTATTCGCCGCGCCAGAAGTCACCGACTCCAGCACCGTCTCCAGGTTGAGCCCCGCGCGATAACCGTAGAGCAGCGCCTCGGTCACTCCCACCATGTAGCTGGCGATCAAGATCTGGTTGACCATCTTGGTGTGCTGTCCTGCCCCGTGCGGCCCTTGATAGACGATCGTCTTGCCCATCGCCTGCCAGCACGGCGCGAGCGCGTCGACCGCCTCCTGGTCCCCGCCAATCATGATCGACAGCCGCGCCTCGCGCGCGCCGACATCGCCCCCCGACACCGGCGCGTCGATGCTGCGCACGCCCTTGGCCCGCGCCGCCTCGGCGATCTCGACTGCCAGCGACGGCTCGCTGGTCGTCATATCGACCAGGATGTTCCCGGCCTTGGAACCGGCCAGCGCGCCGTTGGCGCCCAGCACCGTCTCGCGCACGTCCTGCGGAAAGCCAACGATCGTGAAAATCACATCCGACGCATCGGCCACCGACCTGGGACTGTCGGCCCATTGGGCGCCCTTGGCCAATAGCCCGGCCGCCTTCTCCTTGGTGCGATTGAACACCGTGCAGGCAAACCCCTTGTCGAGCAGGTGTCCGCACATGCTCGCGCCCATCACGCCGGTGCCCACCCAGCCAATCCGCGTCTTGCCTGCCGCGATCTCGATCTTCGCCATCGTCAGATTATCCTGTTGGCTACTGACTCAGTTCATCCTCAGTGTGCCATGTCCACGCTTTGGCGTGGACATGCTCCTTTCGCCGGTCCGCGGCTACGCCGGAATGTGCCCGGCCGCCATGGCGGCCCCTACGCAATGCGTTCGTCATTTCCCCTCGCCCCGCTCGCGGGGAGAGGGTGGCCACAGGCCGGATGAGGGGACTTCCCTAATCTCATTCAATCCCAGTGTTCCGCCGGGCGGCGCAAGATCTCATTCACCAGCATCAACTCTCGCAGTCGATCTCGATTGCGAAACAGTTCCACAAGGTCGAGCCCTTCGCCTGACTGGGCGGTGGTTGCCGCCGTCGCCTGCGCTGTGCTTGGTGCCGATGCCAATCTTCCCAGCGTGCCGACCTGGTGATCCAAATCTTGCTGAACCTTCGCGTCCAGCGACCGCTTCGAAACCTCGTCGCCCATGGCGCTCGCCTTGGGCGCGGCGGCCTGCTTCGGCTTGGGTGGCTTCGCCGTTCGTTGCCCCTTCTGCCCTCCCGCGGGCTGTTGCTTGCGCTTCGGCAATTGCGGCGGCGCTGGCGCCGGTTGTTGTCCTTGCGCCTTTAACTGCGCCTTGCGCAAAAACTCGGCCACCTCGTCCCGCAGGTCCTGCATCGTGCGCGGCGTGTTGCCGGCCGGTCCCCGCCGCACCGCCGGTATCTCCGGGGGGCGCTGCCCTTGCCCCGGAGGAAATTGGTTCCGCATCCGGTTCGTCGCCAGTTTGACGACGAACGAAATGATCATGAACACAAACGCCATCGCCAGCGCAAGCTCATTCGCTTGCGCTAATAACACCGCGCCGAGATTCGCCATCACGAGCCCCTTTCCCCGGCCTTGCCGCCGCGGGGCGAGGTGCTGGTGGCCAGCGAAGTTCGCATATCGGTGTCGGCCTGCACATTGCGCAGTTTGTAATAGTCCAAGATGCCAAGCGAACCAGACTGAAACGCCTCGGCGATCGCCCGCGGCACCTCCGCCTCGGCCTCGACCAGCTTGGCGCGGCTCTCCTCAATGCCGGCGATCATCTCCTGCTCGCGCGCCACCGCCATCGCGCGGCGGCTCTCGGCTTTGGCCTGCGCCACGCGCGTGTCGGCCTCCGCCTGATCGGCCTGCAATCGCGCGCCGATATTGTCCCCCACGTCGATGTCGGCGATGTCGATCGACACGATCTCGAACGCCGTCTGCGAATCAAGCCGCCGCGCCAACACCGCCTTCGAGATGCGGTCCGGGTTCTCCAAAACCTGCGTATGCGTGTCGGCCGAGCCAATCGCGCTCACGATCCCCTCCCCTACCCGCGCGATGATCGTCTCCTCCGTGGCGCCGCCGATCAATTGCAACAGGTTCGCCCGCACCGTCACGCGGGCTTTCACCTTGAGCTGAATGCCGTTCTTCGCCACCGCGTCCAAGGTGTCGCGCGCGCTCGACGCGCCAGGACAATCAATCACCTTGGGGTAAACGCTCGTTTGCACCGCTTCCAACACGCTGCGTCCCGCCAGATCGATGGCGGTGGCCAGCTTGAAATCGAGGTCGATCGTCTTGGCCTTGTTGGCGGCGATGATTGCCTTGATTACCTGCGGCACGTTGCCCCCCGCCAGATAGTGCGCCTCCAAGGCCTTGCTGGTGATGCCTGTCTGCTCGCCCAAACCCGCCTGCACCGCCATGATCTTGCTGCGCACGATCACCGCCGGGTTGATCTTGCGGAAGGTCATCCCCCACAGATCCATGAGGCCGATCCCGGCGCCGCTGGTGACTGACTGAATGTAAAGCCGAAAGTATCGCGTCAGCACCGCCACGAACACTAGGCCCACAATCAATAGCGCGAACAGCGCCAAGAGCCCGGCAATATGCTGCACGCCAATCTGCTGTGCCAAAAGAATCATCGTCGCGCTTCCTTGAGGGGGTCGATGTTGCGGCGCCGCTATCGTACAACAGCGCGCGGCCGCATGGCAGCAGGAATTTGCGACATTCTCGCGCGGCGCCATCGGTGGATGACATGCCGGCCGCCACGAATCTGCTCGTTACCCCGCGCGGCGCTGATGTCCGTCGGGCCGAGTGGCATCACCCTGCGACGGGGGCGCTGTCCCATTCACGTGGCGGCTTGGAAAGAACAGATCAACCGCCGCGAAGAAGCGCTCGTACTCTCCCAGATCGGCGCCTTGCGACCGCAACTTGCCCGCTAGATGCTGCGCAAGATATTGCCCTTCGGGCCACCGCACCGCGATCACTTCGGCCGCGTCCGCCAAAAGCTGATAGAGCCGAGCCCGCGTCAATCCCAGCGCGGCGGCCTTCTCGCGCACGCTGGCCTCGTGCCCCGAAAGGCCCAATCGGTCGTCCACCAGGTCGCCCACCAATTCGCCCAGGTCGCCGCGCACCTGCGCCGCCAGCGGAGTCAACAATTGCCGATCCAACTCGGCCGGACACGGTGGCTCGCTGCGCTCCAGCGCCGCCAACAGCCAGTTTTCGACCTGCCCCGCCAGGCGCGGCTGCAAGCGAATCGCCAAATGGCTCATCGTCCCCAGTCCCGACAGCAAGGCGTACAACTCGTGAAATACCTCCAGCACCGCCGCCACCCGCTTTTCGCCATGCGTCTTGAGCCCGCGAATCTCTCCCAGCGACAGATCGCAATACGCGTTCAACGTGGTGTGCCACAGCACCCGTGGCAGCCGTTCCAACGACGGCGCGAAGCGGCCCAGCGTTTCTTCCTCCAGGTGATATCGTTTCACGCTGTCGCGCCATAGCGACCACGCCGACTCCGATACTCGATCAGCGGCAAAGCCCGCTTCCACCGTCGAATCCGCCGACAACTCGCTATCCAGCGCCGCCAACGCCTCGTCGATCGGGTACGTGCCCGACTCGCCATCCAGATTCGATTCGGCCCGCTCCAACAAATGCACGAGCGCCACCATCTTCTTCTGGCCAACTCCCGGAGTGGCGATCAGCGCGTCAAATGGTGTGTTCAACAACTCATGCAGATTGCGCGACATGAACGCCAACGGTAATCGCCGATCGTGCGGCAACGTCCAATACGCCAGCGGCTGCTGCAGTCGTTCCTGCCGTGGGCTGCCGAGCAGCCGGTCGCGCAATTCTTCAAATCGCGATTGCAAGCGATATTCTGTCACCAGCGAACTACGTTGCGGTTGCATAACCCCTCCCTGAATCAATCCCTGACTCAGTAGGCGCGTGGTTCTTCTCGGACAAAACCGATGGCCGTCGTGGCCATCGCGCTGCCAAGTGTTGCGGCAATCAAGACTTCGCCACGGCCAGCGCGCCGGCCTCTCGAGCCAGTCGCCAAGCCTTCGCTCGTCACAACCTCAAGCAATAGAAGTTGTTGGGGCGAAGCTCCAAACCGTTGCGTCGTCTTGGCCTTTTCTCTGCCGCCGCCCCAGGAGGCGTTTGCGATCAAATTGCGCCGCCGCCAGTTCAATACGCATTGTCCTGTCGAAAACCGCGCCAGAGCGTTAGCCATAAGATCTTTACGTCGAACCACAACGTCCAGTTCGCAATGTAGTAAAGATCGTATTCCACTCGCCGCCGCACTGACGTATTGCCCCGCCAACCGTTAATCTGCGCCCAGCCGGTCATCCCCGACTTCACTTGTTGACGTTGCAAGTAGCCGGGAATCGAACCGCAAAACCGCTCCGCAAAAATCTGCCGTTCGGGACGTGGCCCCACCAGACTCATATCCCCGACCAGCACATTGAACAACTGCGGCAGCTCGTCCAGACTGTACCGCCGGAGCCAATGGCCAATCGCCGTGCATCGCGCGTCGTTCTGATGAGTCCATACCGGGCCTGTCGCCTGCTCAGCGTTGATCCGCATGCTCCGAAACTTCAACATCGAAAATTGCGCGCCGGCCAAACTGGTCCTAGGCTGCCGATACAAGACCGGCCCGCGGCTTGTCAGTTTCACTAGCGCGGCAATCAGCAACATCAGCGGAGAGAACAAAGCCAGCGCCGCGAGCGCGCCAGCCACGTCCAATCCTCGCTTGGTCACCCGCCGCCACCCCGCGTGCGGATCCTCGCGCAGGCTCAAAAAACAGGTCTGCTGCACCTCCAGCATCCGCACCCGCATCCCCGTCAGGCTCGGGATGTCGGGCACCAATTGCACTTCAACCAACAACTGGCTCAACGCCTGATACACGCCACAAAGCTCGCCGTACCGCGCCAGTGGCAAGGCGACGAACACATGATCCACGTCCTGCTGTTCAATAATCGAGGCCAGTTCGTCAATGGATCCCAGCCGCGAAAGCCCAGGCAGCCGAGTGGCGGGATCGTCTTCGACAAAACCAATAGCCTCTAATCCTGTCCAACGATTTTTGTGAATGATTTGCGACACCCGCCGCGCCAAACGCCCCGATCCCACAATCAGCGCGCGCGAATGATTCAGCCCCCGGCTGCGCGCCCGTCGTAGCGCCCCCCACAACAAATAGCGACTGGCCACCAGACCCAATGGCAACAATGCCGCGAAAGTGCCTAGCGCCAATCGCGATTCGTATAGCTCACGCCGGTAAAAAACTGCCGCTACCGCCAGCAGGAACAAGAGCCCGCTCCCCCGTAGCACCACTCCCCACTCGCTCGGCAATTGCCGCAAGCGATGCACGTCGTAGAGTCCTGCTGCGCGATACGCCACCGCCGCAAGAATGAGCAAGAGCGGCAATGGCCGCAGCACCGCATCCAGGTTGGGCACGCCGTCAGGCGCCGGCCAGAAAGTGAACCTCAAGGCGTACGCGATCAACCACGCCGCGACCGTGATCGTCAGATCGCAGGCGAGAAAGACCAGTCCGAGCTTTTCACCATGTCGCCGATACATCCCTGTATCGTCCCACTCAAGGGGGGGTATCAACCGCCGTTACTGGCGATCGGAAGGATTCATTCCAACTTGTAGTCCGGCCATCGAGATTTGGTCAATATCAATATCCAAATCAGTCGCGTTTCGATTGGCCACTTCACATTACCTTCAATCGATATGCCTCCTCGGCTCAGTCCCACACGCTCTGAACTGACCGGCAATTCGAATTCCGAAAACTCCGCTTTCGGCGTCACCGAATGGCGCCGTTGCAACGTATCGCAACCGACTTTGTAGTAAACACTTATGCCGCTAGACAGTCGTCCGAAGCGGGTTGTCGGAGATAGGGTTTTCGGAGTTCTGCCCCCTGTTTTTTGCATTTCGTTGCAATTCAAATCGGTGCGACTTGGTCGGCAATCCCCTTCGGCCATTGAAGCGCAATTCTGATGTTTGCCGGGCCTTTCGACGGGCGGCTATAATGTCGCTCGTCCCTTCTCTCTCGTCTCTTCAAAATGGTCCGGTTGGCCACCATGTCCGACTATGCTCCGCGATTGCGCGCCGTCGGAAAACTGTGGACCGCCCATCTTGCCCAAGCCCAAGTCAACCTGAAATCCGGTCGATTGACCGCTGCGCTGGCAGAAGCGGACTTGGCCTTGGCCCAAAATCCAGAGTACGCGGCAGCCCACTTCCTTAAGAGCCGCGTCCTGATGGCGCAAAAGCAATGGACTCAGGCGGCCGATGCCCTGCGTCTATCACTGCGCCTCGACGGTTCGCAACACGATGCTTGGCTGGCCCTAGCGCATGTTCGCCAGGAACTTGCTCAATACGAAGAGGCCCGAACCGCGGCCGAAAAAGCGCTCAGCCTCGATCCGCAGTCGCCGATCGGCCATTTGTTGCACGGCGCCGCGCTCGCCTCCCTTGGCGACCACCCGCGCGCTTGTGTCGCTTACTTACGCGCGCTCGATCTCGATCCCCTCTTGATTGCCGCGCGTCTGCGATTGGCAAAATTGCTGGCGGCGATAGACGACCTTCCGGCCGCGATCGCGCAGTTGCGCTTGGTTCGCCAGTGCGCGCCCGCCGATCGCGAAGCCCCGCTGTTGTTGGGCGACCTGCTGCGCCGAGCAGGTCACCCGCAACAGGCGGTGGCCGAGTATCGCTCTGCCATTCAAACTCAACCTCTGCAAACCGCCGCCTATTTGCGCATGGGCGACCTGTACGACGATCTGGGACGTCACCTCGAAGCCGCCAACATGTACCGCACGGCAATGACGCTTGATGCGCAGAATCTGGAGTGTCATCGCAAACTGGCCCGAATCTATCTCCGCCAAGGCCAGTTTGAGCAGGCGCAAACGCTCTTGTGCGCCGCGCGACAAATCGACCCGGGTTGCGCTGAAATCACCCATTTGCTCGAAGCGGCGCACGCCCGGCGCGCCGACGCCGATTTCCTGCACGAAACGGTATGAGCGAACAGCCGCGAATTCGCCTGAAATCCGGGGTCACTTTGACCCGCTTGTCGCCGCGACAGTTCGCGCTCTACGACCCGGTTCTTGACTCGCACTTCGAACTGGGTCCCGAAGAACGCTTCATCCTCCATCAACTCACCAGCTCGGAACCAATCGACGGTCTGCCCAACCGCTTTCAGCAGCAGTTTGGCCAGACGATCAGTTGGCGGGCGGTGGCCAACTTTGTTGAGCAGTTGCGGCAACATCAACTTTTGGAAGGTTCGCCGCCACCGGTCGAGTCCCCCGCCACAGGCGGCGCCGACTCGCTCGCCTATCGCCCCGGCCTCAACTTCTTTTTCGATCTATTGGCCTCGCTATTTGGCTGGCTCGTGCATCCACTCGCGCTGGCGCCGGCGTTAATCATCATCGCCGCTGGCGGCGGTGTCTTCTTCCGTTACTACCCAGACATGCTGGTAGATATGCGTTCCGCGTCGTCGCGGCATCTCTTTTTGCCGCTGTTCCTCGCGTCGTTTCTGCAAACCGTGCTTCTGCTCAATTTGCCGCACGCGCTTTTCATCGGCATGGCCGTTCGCCGCCTGGGGGGCTCGGTGCATGGCCTCGGCTTCATGCGCTGGCGCGGCGTTCTGCCGCTGGTGAGAATCGACACCGGTTTGTCGCTCTGGCTGGCGAGCGATCGCGATCGCCGCCGTTTTCTGGTCGCGGAGTTCCTCTTTCCGCTCGTGATGGGCGCCTTGTTCTGCATCGCCTGGCGCCTGGCCGACAGGCACGAAGCGGCCCGCATCTTCTTCACCTTTAATATCGCTCCCTGCATCGTCGGCTTCGTGTTGCTGCAGTGCAATATCTTCGTGATGCACTCCGCCTACTGGGCGCTCTGCGCCCGTATCGGCGACTGGCGTTTGCAAGATCGCGCCAAGGCCGAAACACGCGCCTGGCTGGCCCTGCGACGCTCGCCCGAAGCCCTCACCCACCGCGAGCGATTCTGGCTCCGCCTCTATGGCCTAGGTTACTATGGCGGTCACGGTTTGATCGACCTGGGAGTGATCGTCGCGCTCGGCGCCCTGTTGCTCGCGGGGCGCGGCGACCGCGACCCCACGGTCTTCGTCTTCGCGCTCGGCGCGATAGCCGGCGTGACGCGCGGCTGGAATTTGGGAGCTCGATTCGTGCCCGATCGTTTGCGATGGCTGATGCGTGGCGGTGGCGCGTGGTATGTGCGCTGGCCGTTGCGAATAGCCGTCGTTGCGGCCGTCATTGCCTGCGGCTTCATTCCCTACACGCACGAGATTGGCGGCGAGTTTCGCCTGGCGCCATTGCAAGAACATTCGGCCCGCGCGCAAATCTCGTCGGAAGTCGCGGAAGTCCGCATCAAGGCGGGCGATCGCGTTTCAGGCGGTTCAGTCATCGCGGTGCTGCATGCCCGTGACCAGCGCCGCGATGTGGAAACCACTCGCCACGCGCTGGCCGAGGCGCAAGCCGAATACGATCTGGCGCAGCACGGCTTCCGCAAAGAGCAGGTCGAGCAAGCGCTGCAAGAAGCGGAGATGTATCGCGCGCAACTCGCGCTGCACGAGCGCGAGTTCAATCGAATCTCCAAACTGCACGAGCAAAAGCAATCCACCGACGCTCAGTTCGACAGCGCCAAATTCAATAGAGAAAGCTCAACTCGCCTATTGGCCGGGGCCGAGGAAAAACTGGCCATGCTCAGCGGCGGCAGTCGCGAAGAGGAAATCCGAGCCGCCAAGGCGAAAGCCGAACGACTGGCGGCCGAACTCGCTCATTATGAAACGGAATTGAGCTTGGCCGAAGTCGTGGCCCCTGGCGACGGCCAATGGACCGTCGTCCGCGTTCCGGCCAAGCTTGGGCAATATGTTCACCCCGGCGACCTGATCGCGGTGCTCGACGACGACACCAAACTGCGGGCAGAGATCTTCGCCACCGAGGACGCGGCCGTTTACATCAAAAAGGGGCAATTAGCCAAACTACGCATGCCCGGCTACCACGAGGGAGAACTGCTCACAGCGCGCGTCGACTCAAAGGCTCGTTCGGCGATCCATCGCGATGAGATCGATGTCGATCCCTACCGCACCGATCGCGAGTTCTTGAGCAAAGCCCGCATGACGCGACAAGACGACCGCTATGTCCGAATATACGCCGACTTGGAACACCCGCCTGATGATCTGGTACCCTATATGACCGGACATGCTCGCGTAGTGATATCCGACGATTTGTTATGGCATGCCGTTGCGCGCCCGATTGTGCGATTCGCCCGAACCGAAATTTGGTCGTGGCTGCCGTAACGATGATTTGCGCAAACTGCGGACCGACTGAATGCACCGACCGCTAAGTTATGTCGAAGCGCTTAAGACGGTGGCGCACGCACGCGCCCAAGCGCCCAGCGAGCGCGCGGCGGGTGTGGCGCTTGGTCACTTGGCGCTCGGCAAACAGCTTTACGAGCAGGGCCATTACAGCGAGGCCCTCGGCGAGTTGGAAAGCGCTCTCCAGTGGAACCCGTCACTGCCTGGCGCGCTGTTCTTCAAAGGGTTGGTGCTCGTTGCCTTGGCCCGCTTTTCATCCGCTCGCGACGCCCTTTCCCAATCACTGGCGCTCGAATCGGCCCAACCCTTGGCTTGGCTTGCGCTGGCCTTTGTCGAACAAGAACTGGCCGAACCGTTCGAGGCCTTGATTGCGGTCGAAAACGCGCTCGCCGAAGAACCGCAAAACGGCCGGGCACATCTGCTCAAGGGCAATCTGCTGGCTGCGCTTGGCTCCCCGCGCGAAGCGATGGACGCCTATCGCGAGTCGATTCGTCATGCCCCTACCTTGGCCGCGCCCCGTTTCAAGCTGGCGCGACTCCTGCTGGACGATCAACAAGCCAGTGATGCGTTCAACCAAGCGGCAACTGCCCTGCGCATGAACTGCTTTGATCCACGTTCGCGGATGGCCGCGGGCGAATTGTTCCTGGCCAATGGCGCGCTTCAGGCCGCACTCGTAGAATTCACCGCTGCCGCCGATGTCGATCCTGCGCAATCGCTCCCCCATGCGCGCCGCGGCGCGACCCTCTTTCGGCTCGGTCAATTCGCCGAGGCAGAGGTCGCTCTTAATACTGCCTTGTCGCTCAATCCCAAGGACTACGCCGCCTGCCTCGATCTTGCCCGCGTTGCCCATGCGCTGGGCCGACCAGCGGACGCCGATGCGGCAATCGACCAGGCTCGTCAAATCGATGGCCGCTACCCCGCTTCAGATCGATTACATGAGGAGCTGAATACTACCAAGGACGCAGATTTGACCAATCCCGCACCGGTTATTGCTTCCCTGACAGCCGACATCATCGCTGCGACCGGAAGTTGAATTCCAGGCGCTTGACGAAAAATTGCCAACCCCCACTCGGGAGTTATACTCGAAGCCATCTTTTCACTTGCGCCGGCCCGCGATCGCGACCCCTATTCTGGGCTCGGCGGTCGTCCGTGCTCATTCAAGGGTTTTCGGGCCATGAAGAACATTCTGCTCATTAGCCCCGATGCGGTGAACGAAGCTCTGTGGGTCACGGGCGACGAAACCGAAGTTTGCCAGATCCGCAATAACTTTCCGCCGCTGGGACTGGCTACGGTGGCCGGACTGACGCCGGGCGAAAAGTACCACGTGCAGCTTTGGGACGAGATCGTCCACGGTCGCATCACGTCCGATACCGTTTTTGACCGTCAATACCATCTGGTCGGTGTGACCGGCTACGACATGCACCGCCCGCGGCAGGTGGAGATCGCCAACATCTTTCGCGCGCGCGGCGTGCCAGTGGCCGGCGGCGGCCCGGGGGTTTCAAGTTCCACCGGCGCCTACCGTCCGCATTTTGACATCCTCTTTGTCGGCGAGGTCGAAAACACTTGGCCGCAGTTCCTGCGCGACTGGGAGCAAGGCAGCTACAAGTCCGAGTATTGCCAGATCGACAAGCCCGATCTCGACTCTACGCCGCGACCGGTGTGGGACTCGATCGCCAACGAAATGAAGCACTACGGCTCAGGCGCGGTGCAGACCACGCGCGGCTGTCCCTACGATTGCGAGTTTTGCGATGTGATCTATCTGTTCGGCCGGCGGCAGCGCCATCGCCCCATTCCGATCATCATCGACGAACTTCGCGAACTCGCCAAGTACGGCTTCGAATGGGTCTTCTTTTGCGACGACGAATTCGGCGGCGACCGCAAATACGCCAAGGAGCTATTGCGCGAAATCATCCAGTTCAACGCCACGCTGCCCCGCCCCATGTACTACTCGACTCAGATGTGCATCACCGCCAGCAGCGACCCCGAGTTTTGCCAACTGCTCGCCGCTGCCAATTTTCACATGGTGTTTATCGGCATCGAGTCGGCCAATACCGCCTCGCTCAAAGGCGCCAACAAGCTGCAAAACCTGCGCGGCAATCTGGTCGACAACATTCACACGCTCTTGTCCTACGGCATCGGCATTCGGTCCGGCATGATTGTCGGCTTCGATGAGGACGACCAGTCGATTTTCGACGTGACGACCGATTTTCTGCAAAAGGCCTGCCTGCCGAGCATCGGCATTTACATGCTCAAAGCGCCGATCGGCACCCGTCTTTGGATGCGACTCATGCGCGAGCGCCGCGTGCTCAGTCTGGTCAAAAACAAAAAGCTCGGCCCCGCCCGTGCCAGAACCAACATCCTCCCCAAGCAAATGTCGCGCGTGGAGCTTTACGAGGGCTACCGCCGGCTGCTCGCCAACGTCTATTCTTGGCCCGCGTTCGCCGATCGTATCTGCGGCTTCGCGACCATCGCCCAACAGGCGAAACTCGTCGATCGACTCGTCGCGGTCGATGCGGACGAGCTAATTGCCAAGTTGCAACTGAACGAAGCGGCCGCTGCCGCCACACGGCGCATGCTCGACCACACGCGCGCCGTCGCTCCGCAAATGCTCAAGCGCGTCAAGGACTTGATCGTCCAGTATGCCAAGTACCATGAAACGATTCAGCAAACGATCGTCGAACTCGATGTGAACATCGAGCGCGAACGCTCGGGCGACATCATTCTGGAAATCGACAATCGCGCCATGCCGCTGCCGGTCGGCTTCCGCGAAGAACTGAATCGTGTTCTGCCGCACGTGCATCGACGCATCTATCTGAACTTGGAGAATCGGTCATACCTCACCGACGCGCTGACCGAGGTGTTCGTCGAGTTCTTGCTGCGCATGGGCGATAGCTTCGAGTCCTTCGGCGATCATCACTACACGCTGCTCGACGAGTTGTGCGATCGCAATTGCGCCAAGTACAACCAGGTGCCCGCCGTGTACTTCGTGCCTCTCTCCGATGCGGAAATGAAGGCCGCCAAGGATGTCCCCGACGTCAAGCGAATTCGCCTCGTGGACGACATCTATAAGAGCGTCTTCGAGAAACTTGCCGAGCACCATGTCAGTCTGCAAAAAGCGAGCGACCGGTTGACGGTTGTTGCTGGGTAATTTCTGGTTGAGGGGCTTCCATTCGACTACGCGAACGGCGACGGACTCGTTTGGCTATGGATCGGCGCATCCTCTTTATCGCACTGTTGATCGGTTTGATGAGCTTCTTCAGTTGCCTTGCGGCGGCCTTCGCACCAAAGGGCAACGAGCAAGGCAGTTCGCCCGGCCCCAGTGGCGCGGTGATTGGCGAGCGCGACTACCGCATCCAACTCACCTGGATTCGCGAGGCTGGGCAATACGGGCCCGGCGAGTATGGCCGCCAATTGCGGCATGGCGGCCGGTCTCGTTATTACCAGGTTCACGTGCCGCGCGGCTATCAGCCCGGCCGCCCCACACCGGTGGTGCTCGTGCTGCACGGCGGCGGCGGAAATCCCGATATCGTGCGCTACAACTCACGCATCGACGAAACCTCCGATCAGCACGGGTTTCTGGCGATCTATCCAGCCGCTACCTCTCCCGTCTTCACCGATCGGCTGCTGTTCTGGAATGCCGGCGCGCGGCCCAAGAGTCCCAAGCAGCGTAAAATCGACGACACCGCCTTTATCGCCGCGGTCCTTGATGACGCCGCCCAATACTTTTCCATCGATCCGAAACGGGTCTACGCCACGGGTCTTTCCAATGGCGCGCACATGTGCTACTTGCTCGCGTCAAAATTGTCGGACCGTATCGCGGCGATTGGCCCCGTGGCCGGTCAGCGCGAGGTCGGCCAATACGCGCCCCCTCCTCCCCGACCCATGCCGCTCATTCATTTCCACGGCAAGAAGGATACGTGGGCGCTATTCAACGGTGGCCATTCCAATTCCGATAAGTCGGGCTTCGAAGAATACGAAATCGCCCCCGCCGCTGCCGCTGTCGCCACCTGGGCCAAACACAACGGCTGCGGTCAAGCGCCCGCCGAAACGCGCGTCGGATCGGCCCTTTGTGTGCAATACACCGGTTGCCAGCAGAACGCCGACGTCGTCCTCTGGATCCTCGACGACGGCGGCCACACCTGGCCCGGCGGTCGCACCACGCGCACCGAAGACCGCGCCGGGGTCGGCAAGATCAACACCGACATCAGCGCCTCCGAGGAAATGTGGAAGTTCTTTGAAAGTCACCCCAAGCCGTAAACATCGCCGACTATGAACCCTGATCGCAGTTTCATCACCATCGTCTCCGGTTTGCCGCGCAGCGGCACCTCGATGATGATGCGCATGCTCGAAGCGGGGGGAGTGCCGCCATTAATAGACCACCTGCGCACGGCAGACATCGACAACCCGCGCGGATACTACGAATTTGAGCCCGTCAAAAAGACCAAACAAGACGCAAGCTGGCTCGACAACGCCTCGGGCAAGGTCGTCAAGATGGTTTACCAACTGTTGTACGACTTGCCGGAGGGATACGAGTATCGCGTACTGTTCATGCAGCGTGCCATCGACGAAGTGCTGGCCTCGCAGCGCAAGATGCTGTCGCGTCTAGGTCGCTCTAGCGACGACATGTCGGATACCGCCATGGCACGAATCTTTCGCGGTCAGATCGAGCAGTGCCTCCGCTGGCTCGCTGAGCGCCCCCATTTCCACTATCTGGAAGTCGATTACAACCAGGTGCTCGCCGACCCGATCCGCCAAGTCGGCGCCATCAATGAGTTCCTCGGCGACGGTCTCGACACTCAGGCAATGTGCGAGTGCGTTGAGCCCGAGCTCTATCGCAACCGGGGCTAGCAAAGGCTGCTGCAATCACTGGTGCAGCGTCACAGAATGCCGGTATTATCCACCTAATTGGTAGAGTCCAGTTCGACAGCTTTCTGAACTGGTAAATCTGCGTTCACAAACTTGAATTACCCCCCCCGCTGAGTACATTAGCCAATCGAGCCGAAGCACCGCCCACAGCATCTGCGCACAGCTTCAATCTGTCGGTTTACTTATCTCCACAGTCGAGGGGGCGCGCTCGCGCGATGGCCGTCTTTGAGCATGTTGTTTGCTCGCCAACTGGCATTTGGGAGCCTGCTCTCCCTATTGCCGCATCGCGCGCCGGCGCACTCGGTCTGCTCAATCTGACCTACCAAAAAAGCCCGGAAAACGCGGCGTTTTCTGCCAATCGGCTGCATCGCCTCGCTCGCGGCCGTCACGGTCTTGTGCTTTCCGGTCGACTGGATGAAGTTGCTGCGGCGGCCCTCGACGCCATCGAGATCGCAAACACCATTCTGCTTGTTCCCGAAGATGGCGCGGACCTGGAAGTAATGATTGCGGCGTGCCGTCCCCGTGCCGAGCGCATCGGTCTGGTCGCCACTTCGATTGCCGAAGCCGAACTAGCAATAAAATGCCATGTCGATCTAGTTGTCGCCAAAGGGCACGAAGCTGGCGGGCGAGTGGGCGAAGAGACCACCTTTGTCCTTTTGCAACGGTTGATCGCCTGGGGAAAGCTCCCCGTCCTCACCTGGGGCGGCATTGGGCTTCATACCGTCGCCGCCGCCGCGGTGGCCGGCGCCGCCGGCGTGTTGCTCGACTGGCAGTTCGCGCTGTTGCGAGATAGCGGCCTGTCGCCATCAATGCGGCAGCGACTGGCGAATGTTGATGGCAGCGAAACCGCAACCCACCGTCACGACAACTGGCACGCGCTTCGCTTCTTTGTCCAGCCGCGCCTCGATCCTCGCCACGAACTGGAACGCGCTCTCGCCAGCGCTAGTACCAACGAGAGCGATGCACACTCCGCCTTCGATCGGAAGATTGGCGAAATGCTCTCCGTCAGCGAGGCCGATCGCCAGTTGTGGTTGACCGGTCAAGATATCGCCCTAGCGCCGCAATTTCGGGACCAGGCCGGCACTGTGGCGCGCGCTCTCAAACTCCTATCGCAATCGTGCGAACGCTCGCTTTCCGGCGCGCGCCAGTCGCTTGCTCTACGTGAAGACGGCCCCCTGGCCAAGTCTCACGGTACGCGCTTTCCCATTGTGCAAGGCCCGATGACGCACGTTAGCGACGTGCCCGAGTTCTGCAATCAGGTTGCCCAGCACGGCGGGTTGCCGTTTTTGGCCCTCGCGCTCATGCGTGGACCCGACGTGCGCAAGATGCTCGAACAGACCGACCAACTACTTGGCGATCTGCCGTGGGGCGTCGGAATTCTCGGTTTTGTGCCGCAAGAAATTCGTGCCGAGCAAATGCCCGCGATCGAAGACATCAAACCCGACTTCGCGATCATCGCGGGCGGACGTCCCGATCAGGCGCTCGGCCTCGAATCCCGTGGCATCAAGACCTATCTCCATGTCCCCTCGCCTGGCATGCTCGAAACCTTTCTTCACGAAGGAGCCCGCCGATTCGTGTTCGAAGGGCGCGAGTGCGGCGGCCACGTCGGGCCGCGCACCAGCTTCGTGCTCTGGGAAAGCATGATCTCGGTCTTGCTGAATTGCGATCTGCCGGCCGCCGAGTTGGAAAAAACGCATGTGCTGTTCGCCGGGGGCATCCACGACGATCTCAGCGCCGCGATGGTGGCTTGCCTGGCCCAGCCATTGGTGGAGCGCGGCATCAAGTTTGGCGTGCTGCTCGGCACCGCCTATCTGCGCACCCAAGAGATCGTCGATTCCGGCGCAGTCGTCTCCGGATTTCAAGATGTCACTTTGGCCAGCGATCATACGGTGCTGGTTGAGACAGGTCCTGGCCATGCGATTCGCTGCGCCGACACCGAATACATCACCTCGTTCACCAATCGCAAAAGCGAACTGAAAGAATCGGGCCACTCGCACGAAGAGACGCGCGACGAGTTGGAACGCATGAACTTGGGGCGCCTGCGCATGGCTTCAAAAGGCATCGCGCGCAAGGCGAACCCAGAGCCGGGCGAAAGCCCGTATTGCCACATCGACGACGAGCTACAGCGCCGGCAAGGCATGTTCATGCTGGGCCAAGTCGCGGCGCTGCGACATGATCGCTGCACCATCGAAGCCTTGCACCAAAACGTCGCTACCGGCGCCGTCGAGCGACTGAATCGGCTGGCGCCCCGCGTCGAGGTGCTCGCGCCCGAGGAGCCAGCGCCGCCTCCCTTGGATATCGCCATCGTCGGCATCGGCTGCTTGCTGCCGGGCGCGACCGATCCGCAGCGTTATTGGGACAACATCCTTGCCAAGCAAGACTTGATTCAGGAAATTCCGGCAGAACGATTCGAAGTCGAACGCTGGTTCGATCCCGATCCGCGCGCTCGCGACAAGATCTACAGCCGTTGGGGCGGTTTCGTTCCAGAAGTCTTGTTCGATCCGCTTAAGTACGGCATCCCGCCAGCCTCGCTGGCCAGCATCGAACCGATGCAACTCATGGCGCTCGAGCTGGTCAGCCGAGCGCTCGTCGACGCCGGTTACGAACGCGACAACCCGCTCCGCGCGCGCACTAGCGTTATCCTCGGCGTCGGCGGCGGCGCTGCCGAGTTGGGCGTGTCGTACGGCTTCCGCTCGATGCTCCCCAAGTTCTTGGAAAACCCCAGCGAGGCCGTGCTCGCTGAGTTGCCCGAGTGGACCGAAGACAGCTTTGCCGGCATCCTGCTCAACGTCGTCGCCGGCCGCGTCGCAAATCGCTTTGATCTGGGCGGCGCCAATTTCACGGTCGATGCCGCCTGCGCCTCGTCGCTCGCCGCCATCTATCTGGCCTGCCGAGAACTTTCCTCCGGCGCGTGCGACATGGTCGTCACCGGCGGCTGCGACACGATGCAGGGCCCCATGGGTTATCTCTGTTTTTCCAAGACTGGCGCCCTCTCGCCGCGCGGACGCTCGCGCCCGTTCGACGCCACCGCCGATGGCATCGCCATTAGCGAAGGGCATGCCGCCGTAGTACTCAAACGCCGCGTCGACGCCGAACGCGATGGCGACCAAATCTACGCCGTCATCCGCGGCGCCGCTGGCGGTTCGGATGGTCGTCACAAGGGATTGACGGCCCCCCGATTCGAAGGCCAGTTGCAAACGCTGCGGCGCGCCTACGCCCAGGCGCGCGTCTCGCCCGCCTCAGTTGAATTATTTGAAGCGCATGGCACGGGCACCGCCGTTGGCGATCTGGCGGAGTGCCAAGCCCTCGGCGCCTTGCTTACCGCGAGCGAAGCGGCAGCGTCCAGCACCGCGCTCGGCAGCGTGAAGAGCATGATCGGCCATACCAAGTGCGCCGCTGGCGTGGCTGGTCTGATTAAGGCCGCGCTCGCGCTCAAGCATCGCGTGCTGCCTCCGACTCTCCATGTGCAAGAACCCAGCGCTAAAGCGGGACTTGAGGCGGGTCCGCTCTATGTCAACGCCGACGCGCGACCTTGGGTCGGTCACGATCAGGCTCGGCGCGCCGGCGTATCCGCATTCGGTTTTGGCGGCAGCAACTTCCATGTCGTGCTCGAAGAGTACACAGACTCCCCAACGCCTGACGATGTTCGCATGCCGCGCCACGAGTTGGCCGCCGAGCTATTCTGCCTGGCTGCGGCATCACCCGAGCGATTGGCGCAGTCGATTCGCTCTCTTAGGGCCGAGATTCAGGAGGCCCGCACCGCAGGCGCCTTGATCGCACTGGCCGATCTGGCGTTCACTGTTCATTCGCGAGGCGCCGTCGGTAATTGTCGCGCTGCGATGGTTGCTTCTTCAGTAGAAGAACTACTCAAGCAACTCGAAGCCGTCGCCAATCGACTCGACGGCGGCGAACAAGCTTTGCCGCGCGGTGTCTACTTCACCGACCAGCCCCTTGCATCCGCGGGGCAGGTCGCGTTTCTCTTTCCCGGCCAGGGATCGCAATTTCCCGACATGTTGCGCGATCTGGCGGTCGACTTCCAGGAAGTGCGCCAATGCCTGGAGCAGGCGGACCGCGACACGCCATGGACTCGCTCCGCTCCTCTGAGCGCCTACATTATTCCTCCCTCGCGCTTCCGCGACGCCGATCGCGCCAGCGACGTCCAGCGTCTCAAAGACACCGCTGTCGCCCAGCCCGCGCTCGCTGCCGCCAACCTGGCGATGCTGCGCTTACTGGCCGCATTTGACATTCGTCCCCAAATGACCGCAGGCCACAGCTTTGGCGAACTGGTCGCGCTACACGCGGCCGGCTGCTTCGACGCGCCGGAACTGTTCCGCCTCGCCGCGTCGCGCGGTCAATCCATGACAGCCGCGGATGCCGGCGACCCGGCCGCAGAAGGCGCCATGCTGGCCGTGGCCGCGCCTGCTGAACATGTTGAGTCGATCCTGCTCGACTACGATCGTGTCTGGCTGGCCAACCTGAACAGCCCACGACAAACCGTGTTGAGTGGATCGAGCGTCGCCATCGAGCGCGCACGGGTCCGACTGGAACAAATGAACGTGCCCTGTCAGGCGATTCCGGTGGCCTGCGCGTTCCACACACCGCTCATGGCGGGCGCCACAACCAGGTTCCAACAGGCGCTCGATAACTCGCCATTCAGCGCGCCTCAAATCCCCGTATTCAGCAACCTGACCGGCGCCGAGTACCCGAGTGACCCACAGGCGATGCGACATACGCTGCTCGGACAGATTGAGGGCCAGGTTCGCTTCCGCGAACAAATCGAGAACCTGTACGCTGCTGGCGCAAGGATTTTTGTCGAGGCCGGCCCCGGCCGAGTCCTCTCCGGCCTCGTTGCCGAAACGCTCGGTCAGCGCGCGCATCGCACGGTGCCCGTCGCTCCGCGCGGTAACGGTTTACAACAATGGCTGTTCGCATTAGCCGCGCTCTATGCGGAAGGGGTCGCCCTGCGCGCCGATCGCCTCTATGTAGGTCGGCAACTCACGCGACTTGATCTGCGCCGCGTGGCGAGCGAAGCCAAAGACGGGTCACCCAAGCACACGTGGCGGCTAAACGGCAACTCAGTGCGCCCGGTCGACGCGCCTCCACTGGCGGCGCCGCTGCGTGGCCAGTTTGTCATGGGCGCACCGACCGTGGCCGCGGGATCGCAAACAAACACCGCTCACACCCAACCGGTGGCGCAAGATTCGGCGCCGGCGCCGATCGTCTCGGCGGATTCGATGGCAAGTGATCAATCACCAGGCGAAGGGATGCCAGTTCATGAGTTTGCAACACAGGAGAATGATCTCGTGCAATGGCCTCCTTCCGATGCAGAAGCGCTGGCACGCGCCGACGCCCATTCACAGTTTCAACAAACGATGCGCCAGTTTCTTGAGGTTCAGCGCAGCGTCATGTTGGCCTATCTAGGGCAACGCGACTCTGAACTTCCTTCGCTAGGGGCCGACCTGGAGCCAACGCCGCCGGTCGCCACGCGGTATGTGCCCGCCTCAAGCGACCGAGTGGTCGCCAATGGCCATGTAGCATCCAATGGCCACGTAGCGTCATCAGTCGCCTCCGATCCGGCGCCTCCTCAACCATCGTCGCTTGTGCAACCAGTGCTCGAGCCTTCGCCGCGCGTCGAACAACCTGCCCCAACTCTGTCAGCGCCCCCGGCCGCTAACCTGGAAGAACGCCTGCTCGGCATTGTCAGCCAGCGCACCGGCTATCCGCTCGAAATGCTCACGCTCGGAGCCAATCTAGAAGCCGATCTGGGAATCGACTCCATCAAACGAGTCGAGATCATTTCTGCTTTCCGCCGTGAGGCGCTACCAGAATTGAAAGAGCCGCCGGCCACCTTCATGGAACGCATGACTGCCGCCAAGTCGATGCAGGCCATCCTGACGGTTGTCGCCGACTTTTCCGATTCCCCCTCTCCCCCACCGACGCGGTCCGAGGTCCGCGAACCGGACCCTATCAACGGGCGACAGCAACCGCTGTCGCCCAATAGCCAGACCGGTTGCCCGCGCTGCCTCCCGATCGTGGTCCCCGCTCCGCTGGATTCGACCGACAGCGGCGCCACGCTCGCCGGAGTCTGGATCATCACCGACGACGGGCAATTAGCCCCCGTCCTGCTACGCACGCTGGCAGCAATCGGCGCGCAGTGCTTGATCGTCGCGCCGCACGAACTCCAAAGTCCCGCCGGCGCACTCGAAGTCGCTGCCCGCGCTCGCGCCGCTGGTTTGCCAGTGTGTGGCGTCCTGCACCTGGCCCCCCTGGTCGACGCGCCTGCTTTTCCGGGCATATCCGCCGCGGATTGGCGCGCCTGGTCGAAGTCGGAACTTCATTCACTCCTATTTTTACTGCAAGCCTTCGCCCCAGAGCTAAATGCAACTGCCGAGGCTCCCATTCGTGTGCTCACCGCCACGCGCGGCGGCGGCGATTTTGGCCTGGCGCAAGATTGCGCTCAACCGTGGCGTGGCGGTCTGGTGGGCATGCTCAAAACCGCCGCCCGCGAATGGCCAAACGCCTGGTTCCGCGCAATCGACTTCGACAAAGCGCCAACGGCCGATCAGATCGTCAACGAACTACTCTCACCGGGCCCCTTGGAAGTCGGCTATCGACATGGCCAACGGCTCACCTTGTCGATTGTCAAAGCCGACTTCGCCGAGGAAGAATGTCAGCGGTCTAGCATCAAACTCAACTCCGACAGCGTGGTGCTCGCGATTGCCGGCGGCAAAGGGATTACGGCCCAAGTCTGCCTCGAAATCGCAGCGCATTCGAAGTGCCAACTGGTGCTTCTAGGCCGCTCGCCAGTCCCCTCGGTTGAAAGTGACGACACACGCGGCGTGACCGATCCGATCGAGCTTCGCCGGCGGATCATGGCATCATTGCAGATCGCGCACGGCGACACTCCAAGCCTCAAGCAAGTTGATGCCCGCTTTCGACAAATCCTTAGCGATCGAGAGATCAACTCCACATTGGCGGCGATTCAATCCTTGGGCGGTCGCGCAGAATATTTGTCGTGCGATGCCAGCGACGCGCCCGCGCTGTCGCGCGCCGTCGCCGATATCCGTTCGCGACACGGTCGCATCGACGCCGTGATTCATGGCGCCGGCATCATCGAAGACCGTCACATCTCCGAAAAGTCGCCCGATTCGTTCGATCGCGTGACCAGCGCGAAGATCGAACCGCTATTGACCCTCAGTGCCGCGGTCGATCCCAGCGAACTCAAGTTGCTGGTGCTCTTTTCATCGGTGTCCGGATTCTTTGGCAACCCCGGCCAGGTCGATTACGCGGCCGCCAATGAGATTCTGAACCGCATCGCTCGGCGCTGCCGCGACCAATGGCCCACCAAGACCATCGCCCTGAACTGGGGTCCCTGGAGCGGCGCCGGGATGGTCACGCCAGAAGTCGCCCATCAGTTCTTGGAGCGCGGCGTTGGCATGGTCACACCGGCAGCGGGTCGCGCGGCGGCCTGGCGCGAAATTGTCGCCCCTCTCCAATGGGATATTCGTGCGCTATTGGGCCCCGGCAGTTGGTTGGCCGATGCCGAGGCAACCACGACGGCCGCGCCACGCATCGCCGCGCATACCCCACTGCTCATGGGGCAAAAGGTACGGCTTCTCAAGCCCGGCGAACTCGCGGCCCATCTCGAAATCGATGCGTCCCGGCACCTGTACCTGCGCGATCACGTCATCGACGATCATCCGGTGCTGCCGCTGGCGTTTGTCTTGGAAATGATGGCCGAATTGGTGGCGACTGCCGAGCCGCAATATCTCGTCGCCGAAGTATCGGACCTGCGTCAACTCAAGGGCATCGTTTTCCAGCAAGCTTCGTTGTCACTCGCGCTACATGCGGAGCGCGTCGCGGCGGACCAATCTTCGGCAACCTGGAAGGTGCGTCTTGCCGATCCAGAACGCCCCGCGCGTCCGCTCTATCAAGCCACGATCACCATGCGCTCCTGTTTGCCAGCGCGGCCGGCTGAAGTCGCCCCGCCAATCCGATCGCCGTTCCTTGCCGAGCCAACCGACGCTTACCATCGCTGGCTCTTTCACGGCCCTTTGTTTCAAACCATCGACCAGTTCACCGGCGGAGACGACACCGGCCTCGATGCCATGATCCGCGTCACCGCCCCCGAGACATGCCTCGCAAACTGCGGCGCACCGTCTTGGCTCTTGGACCCCTTCGTCACCGACGTGGCCCCCCAACTGGCGGCCCTTTGGTCGCGCTCCGTCAATGATGTGATGCTGCTCCCCAGCAGCATCGCCAAATTCCAGCGCTTTGCGGCGCTCGGCGCCGGGCCGGTCGAGTGTCGCTATCGCGCGCGCATCCAAGACGGCGACACGGTAACCGCCGACGTGTGGTATCTCCAAAACAACCAATTGCTGACGGCAATTACCGGACTCGAATGCGTCGGCAATCGGCAACTCAATCGCATCACCGAGAAGGCGCACGCCTGATGACGCCATCGATCGGTGACCATCGCGACCCACGCGGCGACGACATCGCCATTGTCGGCATGTCGTGCCTGTTCCCCGGCGCCGATACGCCCGCTCGGTTTTGGCAAAACATCGTCGGCAAGGTCGATTGCATCACCGACGCGCCTGCCAACTGGCAGCCAGAGCTGTTTTACGGGCCCGACGACCCCAACATCGATCGCGCCTACACGCAGCGCGGCGGCTTCCTGGGCGAACTGTGCCGATTCAATCCCACCAAATACGGCGTCGTCCCCTCCAGCATCGAAGGCGCCGAGCCCGACCATTTCATCGCCTTGCGCTGCGCCTACGAGGCCTTTGCCGACGCCGGTTGGCCAGGCATTCCGCTACCTCGCGAGAAGACCGGCATCATCATCGGCCGCGGCGTGTTCACCAATCGCGGCTGGGTCTCCGTTTTTCAGCAACTCTTTGCCGTCGATCAGGTGCTCGGCGTGCTCCGGCGCGTGCAACCCCACTTGTCCGAGAGCGATCTAGCCGCGATCAAGGCCGAGCTCAAACAAAACCTGCCCCCCGCCAGCGCGGAAACCTTTCCCGGCTTGGTTCATAGCGCGCTCGTCGGCAGGATCGCCAATCGGCTCGACTTGAATGGCCCCGCGTACACCATCGACGCCGCCTGTGCGGCCACGCTCCTGGCGGTCGATCAAGGAATACACGAGCTACGTTCGCGCCGCTGCGACACCGTGTTGGTCGGTGGCGCGCAAGTCTCCACTCCGCCGCAAATTCAAATCCTGTTCTGCAAACTGCAAGCGCTGAGCAAAGCCGGCAAGATCGCCCCTTTCTCCGCCGAGGCCGATGGCACGATGCTCGGTCAAGGTTGCGGCATGCTCGTCCTCAAGCGACTCGCCGACGCCACGCGCGATGGTAATCGCGTTTACGCGCTGATCCAGTCCATCGGTTCCTCGTCCGACGGCAAAGGCGCGGGTCTGTTGGCGCCACGCACCGAAGGCCAACAACTGGCGATTCGCCGCGCCTATGATCAGTCCGGAATTGATCCGGCGACCGTCGAACTGCTCGAAGCGCATGGCACCGGCATACCCATGGGCGACGCCACCGAAATGGAGTCGATTCGCCAATGCTTCGCCAGTTCCGATCCGCGCGCGCCGCGCATCGCGTTTGGCAGCGTCAAATCAATGATTGGGCATCTCATCCCGGCCGCTGGCGCCGCATCGCTGATCAAAACCGCCTTGGCCCTCTACCATCGCACATTGCCCCCGTCGCTTCACGCTGAGCGTTCCGCGCCAGGATTGGAACTGGAGTCCACTCGATTCTTTGTCTGCGGAAGTCCATTGCCCTGGCTGCACGGCGACACTGCAACGCCCCGCCGCGCGGGCATCAACGCCTTTGGCTTTGGCGGCATTAACTGCCACGCTGTGCTGGAAGAGCATCGCCCAACCTGCGAAGTCGATCAGTCAAGGCTCGAGCGACAATGGCCATTTGAGCTAGTCGTCGTACAGGCAGACGATCGCGAAGCATTGCGCGTCAAAGCAGAACGCCTTGCCGATTGGGTCGCCGCCGGCATTGGGGTCACGCTACTCGATATCGCCGCGAGCTGCGCGGCCGACACCGGCTCATCACGCCTAGCGATCGTCGCCAATTCGCGCGACGATCTGGTCAAAAAACTGCGGCATGCCGCGCGGCTGCTGGCCGAGCCCGACCGCCAGCGAATTCAGGATCGCAAAGGGGTCTTCTGGCAGTCAGCGCCCCTGGCAAGCCAGGGCCGGGTAGCATTCGTCTTCCCGGGCGAAGGTTCGCAATATGTCGGCATGCACGCCGAGCTTTGCCGGCACTTCCCCGAAGTGCGCCGCCAGATCGAGTACACCGATCTCGCCTTGCGCCAGCGCGGAACCACGCCGCTTGCCGAACTGTTATATCCTCGTCCCGAACGCGCCAGCGCGGCCGAGGCCGAACTTTTTCAGATGGAAACCGCGCTCGCGGCGGTCACCGCTTCCGCGCGCGGCCTGCTCGATCTTTTGGGCCGGCTCGATATTCAGGCCGATGCGGTGGTCGGCCATAGCAGCGGTGAATTTGCCGCGGTGCTGGCTAGCGGCGCCTATCGGCCAGCCACCGAAGAAGAACTGGTCCAATCGATTATCGATGGGACCAACTCCACGGCCGCAGTCGCCGCTTCCGATCTAGCGCCGCATGCCGTCTTGACCTCGGTCGGCGGCGCCGAGCCCGAGGCAGTTGAACAGGTCGTCAGCAACTCCGACGGCCGATTGCTCGTGGCGATGGACAATTGCCCACATCAGGTCATCCTCGTCGGCGACGAAGAGGCCACCGCCAAGGCGCTTGCCACGCTGCAAGGCAAAGGCGGCGTCTGCCAGCGACTTCCGTGGAATCGGCCGTACCACACGCCAGCCGTGGCGCCCGTGTGCCAGTTTGTCGAAGCGTACATGGCGAAACTGCCACTGCAAGCGCCGGCAGTCGAAATCTGGTCGTGCGCCACCACGGCCCCCATGGCAAATGATCCCGCCGCCATTCGCGATCTGGTCGTCCGTCAATGGCGCATGCCGGTCCGGTTCCGCGAAACGCTATTGTGCATGCACGCTGCCGGCGCGCGCCTCTTTATCGAAGTGGGGCCGCGCGGCAATCTCGCCAGCTTCATCGCCGATTCGCTGGGCGACTATCCTCACGCGGTCGTCGCACTCGATTCACAGCGTAAGGGAGACATCGAACAGCTTTGCCATGCGCTCGGCTTGCTCGCATCGCATGGCGTGCCGATGAACCTTGCCAAACTCTACGATCGGCGAACGCCCAACATTCTCGATTTGACGCAGCCCCCCCCTGCGACCCCCGCGCCCGATCCTATCCTCAAGCTCGAATTGCCAACGCTTGAGCTTAGCGACTCGCTCCTTGAGCGCCTGAGCGTCAATGCAAAATCGAGTCTGCCGACCGAGCCGGCGCCGGCCGCCGGAGTTCAATCACCGATAGCGGCGACTAATTCACTGTCCAACGGCAATGGCAACGGCAAGCACCGTGTCAGTGCAAGCTCGCCCCCATGCGCCGGCCATGTCTTACCTATTCGCGGCCGCGCGGCTGCGCCCGCTACGGCGCCACCACCATCTGACGCAAGGTCGGGCGCAACCGCGCGTTCACGCGCGATGGCGGAGTTCCAGCACACGATGCAAACCTTTCTGCGCACGCAGCAAGAGTGCGTCGGCGCCTTGCTCCGGCCGCGCCAACCACAAACCATTGTCAGTGCGCCCACGCCGTCCGAGTATCCTTTGCCCGATGCGCAATCGATCGCCACTCCGGCGCCGGCCCCACCTGCGGGTCTAACGCCAACCAACTCGCGACCGCTTCATTTCGTTCAACAGCGAATCGAGCATCGCCCAGGCCAGCGCTTGGTCGCGGAATGTGAACTATCGCTCGATACCGAACCCTTCCTGACCGATCACACCTTCTTTGGCCGCGGACTATCCGTCGCAGATCCCACGTTATCCGCCCTGCCCATCATGCCGATGGCGATGACCTTGGAGATCATGGCGCAGGCGGCCGCTGCGCTCCTTCCCGACCTTCAAGTCGTCGCCGTCAGCGATATCCGCGCTTCGCGCTGGCTGGCGTTTGAATCCACGACTCGTCGTGTGCGCATGATCGCCGAGGCGACATCAAGCGATCAAGCGCAAGTTAAGTTGGTCGAAGCCGACCGCGATGGCATGGACTCGGAAATCGCGTCGGCGACCGTCGAAATGGCCACCACAGCGCCGTCACTTGGCGCGCCGCGCCTGCGCGACGATTCCGACGTCGATGTCCCTTGGAATCCTGACGAACTCTATCAGAAAGTGCTCTATCACGGCCCCACGTTTCAAGGCATCCGCCAGGTCGAGCGCTGGGGCCAGCGCGGCATCCGTACGCTGGTGGTGGAGCCGACGCAAGATCGCCTCTTCGGCCAAGCGACGAGTCAATTGCCCCTGTTGCCGGTGACGCTCACCGACACCGCATCGCAAATTCCCGGCCTCCGCAACGGCAACTGGCAGGAGTCGGGCGCCATTGTCCCCTTGGCATTCCCCAATTCCATCGCTCGGCTCGAATTTATCGCCGATCGCCAGGCGGGCCGCGAGCTGACCGCGATCGCCAGCTTCGATCAGCAGGACGGCCAATTGCGCAGCGACGTCGAGATCATCGATTGCGATGGCCGTGTCGTGCTGCGCTATCTCGGCAAGTCAGAAGAAGTGGTCGACTTCCCCCTCTCGCTGTACCGGTACGCCAGCGCGCCAAAATCCATTCGCTGCTCGCGAGACATCTCGCAATTGTTCGCAGACGCGGACCTGATCGACGCCTGCACCATTTGCGAATCGCACATTGGCCAAGAGAAGTTGTTCGTCAAACGGGTCTGGGCCCAAGTGCTGGCCCGCATGATTCTCAGTCGCTCCGAACGAGCGGAGATGGCGGCGTCGAAACTCCCGCCGCTGCCGACCGCGGAATGGTTGTTTGGCCGCGTGGCCGCCAAAGACGCAATCCGCCGCCGTGCACAACTCGAGCTCCCCATGGCCGATATCTTGATTGGCCGCAATGAATCTGGCGCCCCCATTATCCAGAACCAACTGGATTCGCCACTGCAATTGAGCATCGCGCATAAGGGGCTATACGGAGTAGCCGTCACGGCCGATTCGAATCGCGTCGGCGGCATCGGCATCGACGTCGAAACGCTCTTGCCCCTCGATCCCGCTCTGGTCGCCGACAGCTTCGATGAGCAAGAGCGGACTATCCTCGCGCAGGTGGCGGCAATTGCAGGTCTCACGCAAAGCCAGGCCGGTCGGGCGGCCTGGGCCGCCAAGGAAGCCATTGGCAAGGCCCTCGGCGCTGGACTCATTGGGGGGCCTCGATCGATCCAGATCACCGCAGCCAGCGAGGGTTTGTTCATCGCCCGCTTGGCCGGCCCGCTGCAATCGCGTTATCCGTCACAATCCGCGCCGCTTGTGGCGCATTGGCGACTGCACGGCGACCATGCGCTAGCGCTGTGCGTCATTCCACGTGAATAAAATTTGGCCCCACTATCTGGCGACTTTTCGCGCAATTAACATCGCTATTCAGCTTGAATAGCGCCCCAGAAGGATAATCCACTCATGGCGACCACCAACGCTTTCGAATCCGACACGATCGAACTATTGCGCGAACTAACCGCCGACTGGGACACTGGCCTGGCCGACGCCATGCACGCCAATACGGCGATTGTCCAAGACTTGGGGTTTGAGTCCCTGGACGTCGTCTACCTCGTCACGGCGATCGAACAAAAGTACGGTCGCCGCGATCTCCCCTTTGAAAAACTGCTGATGGTCGATGGTCGTTACGTCGACGACCTCACCGTCGCCGAAATCGCCGAGTTTCTGCAAGCACACATCGGTGCGGCCCCGCGATCCTAATCACTCACCGGCAAACAAGGCAGGACGTTCGACATGCGCACACTTCTGTTCGGCCTCGATGGCGCGACTTATACCGTCCTCGACCACCTCATGGCCGCGGGCCAGATGCCGAATCTGTCGTACTTTTGCGAACGCGGAACGCGCAGCCTGCTGCGCTCGACGCCGCTGCCAATCACACCACAGGCCTGGACCAGCATGGCGACCGGCCGCAGCATGGGCGCCCACGGCTTCCACGACTTTGTGCGAGTCGAGTTCGCCTCGCAAGGCCCCTTGCTGCGGTTCAACACTTCGGCCGACCGCCAGTGCGAGTACATCTGGCAGTACGTCTCGCGCGCGGGTCAGCGCGTCACGGCTCTCAACTACATCGGGCTTGCTCCGCCCGAACCGGTCCAAGGCCATACGATGCCCGGCTTCGTTCCCGGCCGGCACCTCCGCCGGTCGAGCTATCCGCCCAATTTGTTTGAGCAACTCAGCGCTTACGGCCCGCTGGACGTCAACATTCTGGGTTTGGAGTTGGACACCGAAAAACAGTCGCTGGCGCAACTCCCCCCCGATCAATGGGCGCCGTATATCGACCATCACATCGAGCGCGAACAAGCCTGGTTTTCCATCCTCAAGCGGTTGATGACCCACGATCCTAGCGACCTGACGGCCATCGTCTTTGATGGCGTCGACAAGATACAGCACTTGGCCTACCGTTTTCTCGATCCCCAATATCTGCCCGCCGAGCCTAATGCCTGGGAGCAGCAGGTCATCGATCGCTGCCGCGCCTACTTCCGGCAGATCGACGATTTCCTCGGCCAGGCGCTGGAGATGATCGATGACGATGGCCGAGTTTTCATCGCCTCCGATCACGGCTTCACCGCCACCACCGAAATCGTTTACATCAACAAATGGCTGGCCGATCGTGGCTTGCTCCACTGGCAGACCGAAGTGCCCGAAGACCGCGACGAGTCCATCGTGGTCGACCGCTTGACTCGCTTTCTCGATGTCTACGATTGGCGCCGCACCAAGGCGTTTGCCCTCACCCCCAGTTCCAACGGCATTTTCATCATCAATGTTCCCCCGGCGGAATATGCCGCCTTCCGCGAGCAATTGATCTCCGATCTCTATGAGTTGCGCGGTCCCGATGGCGGCCAGGTCGTCACCGAAATCAAAAAACGTGAAGAATGGTTTGCCGGCGAATTTATGTCGCGCGCGCCCGACCTGACACTCACGGTGCGCGATCACGGCTTCCTCTCCGTCTTGAACTCTCCGGCGCCCGTCGTCCCCAGGCGTTCCCCGGCCGGCACTCATCATCCCGACGGTGTGCTCATGGGCATCGGCCCCGGCATCAAACAGGGAGTACGGGTCGCGCGTCGCAACATTCTTGATGTCGCGCCGCTGTTGGCCCACAGTCTCGGCCTGGAGATTCCCGCCGAGTACGAAGGCGAATTTCCGGAATCGTTCTACGAGCGCGACTACTTGCGCGGCAATCCGCCTTGCATCGCCGGCAGCGCTGCGAGCGCCGATCGTGCGCCCCCCTCCGGCAACCAATCCGAACTGGAACTCGACGAGTCGGACGAAGCCGTCTTGCTCGATCGACTGCGCAGCCTTGGCTACATCGAGTGACAACCATGCTTAGCGTGACAGTCGACGGCATCAAGTTCAGCACCAGAGCCACCGGTCAACCGGCTGGCAGCCCTGCTTGTCTGCTCATTCATGGGCTGAACACCAACATGGCGTTCTGGCATCCCATGCTGGTGCGCCGCTTGGGCGACGAGCGGCAGCTTATCATGTACGACCAACGAGGGCATGGTTATAGTGACCTGGCGCCTTCGGGCTACACCACGGCTCAGCTTGCCGAAGACGCTCGCCACATCTTGGACGCTTACCAAATCGATGCGGTCGATATTGTCGCGCACAGCTTCGGATCGGGCGTGGCGCTGCAACTAGCTCGTCTGTATCCATCCCGAGTTCGCTCCATCGCCATCTTGGATGGCAGGTCCCACTTGCTGCAGCCAGAACTGAGGCTCGGCGATTGGGTGCTGTTCGAACGCTGGACAAGCCATTTTGGCGCCATCGGCATCGAGATTCCGCCAACGCTTGATCTCGATTTCACGTTGCCGTTGCATCTGCACAAGATTGGAATTGAGCTAACGGAGGTGCGTTCAAGGCTGCGCGCCGATGGCTTCTTCTTGCCCAGCAAGAGTCGCCGCGCCGCGCAAAAGTATCGCCGCTTGATTACCGAGACCACCGCGCCCGCTGACTTCCGCGACGCATCTGGCCTCTCTCGTCAATCGTTGCGCGCCATGACGCAATCGGTGCTGCTGGCCTACGGCACGCTCTCCCCCTATCTGCCCACGCGCGAAGAATTGATCAAAGAACTACCCAACGTGGAAACGCGGATGCTCGAAGACGCTGGACACAACTTTCCCTTTTTGCATCCACACGAAACCAGCCAGATGATCCTCGATTTCTGGAGCGCGTCGTGCGGCGAGCTCGCATGTGCGGAGGCGACCCATGTCCATGAGTCGCGATGACATCCTCGCCAACCCGCTCAACCGGCGCTATGACTATGTGATGTACGAGCCGGCGTTCGTCGATTTCTACGACAACACCGACTTCGCCAATCATGGCTACTGGGACGAGCACACCAAGACCGCCAGCCAGGCTTGCCAGAATCTGGTGGAAAAGCTGCTGGAGTTCATCCCCCGGCCGCAGGGCCGCATCCTCGACGTCGCTTGCGGCAAAGGCGAGCCTACCCGCTGCTTGCTCAAGCACTACGTGCCCAGCCAGATCACGGCGATCAATATTTCTGAAAAACAGCTCGCCACCGCCCGTCCTAAAGTGCCGGGCGCCGACTTTCGCCTCATGGACGCCACGGCGCTCGACTTCCCGGCCGACTCATTCGACGCCGTCATTTGCGTCGAGGCCGCCTTTCATTTCAACACGCGTCGCGACTTTCTCCGCGAGGCGATCCGCGTCCTCAAGCCCGGCGGCTACCTGCTGTTGGCCGACATTCTGGCCACGCGCGAGGCCGAGCGCTCGCGCACGTTCCGCCACGAGGCCAATTTTCTCGCCGGACCAGACCAATATCACCGCATGATGCGTGACGTCGGCTTTTCCGACGTTCACATCATCGACGCCACCGAGCCGTGCTGGCGCAACTACTTTCGCTACGTCACGCGCCTCTATCACGATCGCTACCTGGCTCGGCAAATCACCTTCGAGCGCTTGCAAGAGATTATGGCCGTGAACTACTCGCAAGTACCCGATCTCGAATACTACCTGCTCGTCGCAGGCAGCAAAGGACCGCATCGAATCGAATCTGTCGCTCTCAATTAACAAGTGCTTGTCCCCGCATGGCGACCGCGATCGATCGAAAACCTGTTCAGGCCTTGAGCGGCGGCCACTTTCGTCGCATTGCCGAGCGCGGCTTTGGTAGCGGATTCAACCACTATCCGTACAGCTACGCCTGGTACGACGACCATTTGTACATCGGCACCAATCGCAACGCCCTGCAAGTCATCATCATGCGCTGGCCGTTTGAGGCCCCCTTCGCGCATCCGCCGGTGCCGGTCCCAGATTCCTACGAAAAGCTCGATCTTCGTGGCCAAATTTGGCGCTACAGCCCCAAGACCGGCGCCTGGGAGCGCGTCTTTCGATCGCCGATGGTCGTCGGCTACGAGGGGCGATTGGCCCCCGTGGCGGTCGCCTTTCGCTGCATGACCGTCTTTCAAGGCAAGAGCGACGAGCGTCCCGCGCTCTATACGCTGCCGGTAGTCGGCCGCAATGCGCCTGGCTGCGCCACCTTGCGTTCGCTCGATGGCCTGAACTTTGAAAAGCTGGAACCGCCTCGTATCGAAGGCGAACACGAAAATTTTGGTGGCTTCCGGGCGGTGCAACCGTTCAAGGGCCGGCTTTGGGTCGCCCCTTCGCACAGCAAAGGAGATCCCAAGGTTCTCAAGACCGATCCCAATGTCGCCGAGAATGTCGATGTCCGCTGCACCGACGATCCGGTCAACGGTCGCTGGGAAGTAAGCTGCCCCCCCGGCTTTGGCGATCCGGCGAACCGCGGCATCATCGAAATGCAAGTCTGCGGCGACTATCTGTACGTCGGCACTCTCAACATTCGCGAAGGTTTCCAAGTCTGGCGTACCAATGGAGAGGGCCCCGCGCCTCATCGCTGGCAAAAAATCCTCGATCACGGCGCCGGACGCGGCCCCTTCAATCAGGCCGTCCTCTCCATGGCGGCGTTTCAGGGGAACCTCTACATCGGCACCGCCATTCAAAATGGTGGTCACGATCGCTCTAACAATATTGGACCCGCCGCCGGCGAGGTGCTCCGCGTCTATCCTGACGGCAGTTGGGATCTCGTGGTCGGCTTTCCGCGGCTGACCAATCAGGGACTCAAGATCCCCACCAGCGGCATGGGACCCGGTTTCGACAATCCCTTGGCCGGCTACATCTGGCGAATGTGCGCCCACGACGGCGCTTTATATGTCGGCACCTTCGATGTCTCATCGTATGTGCCATACATGGATCGCAGCATCTGGCCCGCGCACGTCGCCAACCTGTTCGACGACGAAACCTTGGATCGCTTTCTCAAGCATCGTGGAGGCGCCGAACTGTGGCGCACCACCGACGGCGATAATTGGTTGCCTGTCACGCGCAATGGATTCAACAACTTCTATAACTTCGGCATCCGCGCCCTTGTTTCCAGCCCCGCCGGACTCTTTGTCGGTGCCGCCAATCCCTTCGGACCTAAGGTCGCGGTGCGCACCCCGTCGGGCTGGCGCTACGAGGACAATCCGCGCGGCGGGCTGGAAATCTGGCACGGATCGCTCGACCATGCCGATGCCCCCCCCTCCGACACCGTGGAACTACATGCGCTGCCACGCGCCAGCGAGGGTCTCAGTCTCGCCCACATGGGCATCGAAGCCGAGACCGAAGAATCGCGCGCCGCAATGTTCTTGGCCGAGGAGACAGAACTGCATGCCGTTGGTCAACTGCACGATTCGCTGTGGGAGGCGTGCCAACTCAACCCGGTGCTGCATCTGGCCGACCAGGAAAAAGACCTGGTCGGACTCACCGCTTCGGTCGGCACGGAAATCGATGAATACTTTCATCACACCCCGATCCGTAACGTCGGCTACTGGTCGACCGATTCGACAACTCCTGCGCAAGCTGCACGCGCCCTCGCGGCAGAGGTGTTCGCCGTTCTCTCTAGCCAGGATGCCATCGCCGACAAGCAGGTTTTGATCATTGCCCGCGGCGCCGAAGAGATCGCCAAGCAATCGAGCGAGTTCTCACCACGGTATGTCACCTGTATCGATCCCAGTGTGGCGGCGCCCCACAAGTGGTTCTCCCGACGACGAGCGCCAGCTACCATCGACCAGCTTCCTGCAGAGAGTCACGACGCTGTGATTTGGATCGAAGGATTCGCTGGAGTCGGCCTATCAAGCAACTTACGGCATGTCGCTCGCGTCCTGCGCTCAGGTGGGTGGCTCAGCGCGGCCGAAATCGCGGGAACCCGGCTCGACCAGTTCGCAAAAGATGCCGACTCCTCTCCCACGGTCACGAGGTTTGCAGAAGCCTTGCGCGCGGCGGGATTTGAGAATTGCGAACTTCGCGACATTGCCCGCGTTGGCTGGCGGCGGTTTCATCAACACAGCCGCCAGTATTTCCTTACGAAGCTTCTATTGCAGCAGGTCGACGCCGATCTGCATCGCCTCATCGTCGAAGCCCTTCCCGGCGGTTCGCTGGCGGTCGACGCCCATCTGCTGATTTCCGCCCAAAAAGTCAATCCGCGGGGAACCGAGTGACCAGCCACGTCAACACCACCTACGAGCCGTTCAGCGCCGAACCGGAGTACGTCGCAGCGAATCGCGGCTTTGTCGGCCTCCAGCCACTGACGCATGTCCGGCGCTTCCTGGACTTGGCCTGCGGCGCCGGCGTGGTCAGCGAACTGTTACTCGAACAATCGCCGCACGCCCATCTCAACGGCGTCGATTACGATCCCGTTCAGGTCGATCTGAGTACGGCGCGGCTCCAAAGACTGGGGCGCGAAGTGCGCTATGGATTCGAACTGACCAACGATCTCGTCGACGGCAAGAGCGTAGTCACCTTGGCCGTCGGAAGCGCCGACCAACTCCCCTTTCCCGATCAGTCGTTCGATTGCGTCACCATCGCCAACGCAATCCATCTGTTGCCCGACAAGCCTCAGTTTCTGGCCGGCGTGGCGCGTGTGCTCCGTCCCGGCGGGCTGTTCGGCTTCAACTCCGCCTTCTACGCGGGCTCCATGCCCCCTGGCACCGATCGTATTTACATGGATTGGATTCGCATCGCCAGCGAGTTGATTCAAGCCAAGAGCGACGGCCTCGTCGCCGCGGGCAAGCCTCCCATCAAGCGGGTGCGCGGCGCCAATCGCGGCGCCTTCAAGAACCGCTGGTACACCCCCGCCGAATGGTCGCAGATGCTGTGCGACGTCGGACTGCAAACGCATGCCACGAATGAGCGCGTGGTCGATTTGAACGGTCGGGCGCTGGGATTGGTCGGCGCGTATGGCGGCTTGGCCGAAGTCTTGATGAGCGGCTTTCCGATTGAAGAAGCCGCCGCGGCCCTCGAACAAGCTGCCGAACCGGCGCTGGCCGCTGCCGGCTTTGCCTCGGCCCCGCGCAACTATTTAGAGATTTGGGCCACCCGCGCATGACAATCAGCACAGCCAACATCTGGACCGACTCAGCCTGCCTGACTGATCAGGTGGCGATTGTCACGGGCGGCTCAGGCGGCATTGGTCGCGCCATATGCCGCGTGTTATCCGAGGCTGGCTGTCGGGTAGTCGTTGTTGGCCGAGATCCTGGTCGAGTATCGGCCACTGTCGAAACAGCATCAGGGTCGATCGGATTTGCTGGTTGCGATGTCCGTTCGACTAGCGACATGAATCGGTTATTCCGCTTCGTTGACGAAGAATACAACCGCCTCGACATCGCGATCGGCTGCGCTGGCATTGGTCGTAGCTCTGACTCCGGAAGGCGCATCCCCGATCCGGTGGTCACGCTGACCACCGACGACTGGAACGAAGTGGTCGAAACGAATCTACGCGGCATGTTTCTGCTCTGCCGCGGCGCCGCTCAGCGCATGGCGCAGGCGAAAAAGGGACACATTCTCAACATTTCCTCGGCACGTGCCGCCCTACATGGTCAACCGTGCGCCGCGGCATATTCGGCCTCCAAAATGGCGGTGGTCGCCATGTGCCAATCCTTGGCGGAAGAACTGTCGCCACTGGGGGTGCGCGTCACTTCGTTGCTGCCAGACGCCGTCGATACCGGCCTCATCTCAGCGACCCGTTTGGCCACCCAAGGCGCCATGCCGCCAGAGGCTGTTGCCGCGCTGGTGGTTGAACTGCTCGCTAGTCCAGCCGACACATCGTTTCAGTTGCCGCTCCTCGCGCCGCTGGGCTTCAATTCAGCCGCGCGCGAATCAACGACTGGAGCCGCAACATGAACGTTCTCCAAGGTATGCGCGTTGTCATCACAGGCGCCGGCAGCGGTATTGGTCGAGCCACCGCGGAGCTATTGGCGGCGCGCGGCGTTTGCCTTGTCCTCTCGGATGTGAAAGAGCAGGCCGTCAGCGAGCTAGCGGCAGAACTTGCGCGCGGCCAAAGTAACGCCATCATTCCGCAAAGCTGCAATGTCCGCGATGCGGCCGATTGCGAACATTTGATCGACGCCGCTGTTCGGCAACTCGGTGGCCTCGACGCGCTGGTTCATTGTGCGGGCATCTTGCGCCCCGCCGGCAGCCGCCCGCGGCCGTTGTGGGAGCTTGACGATGCCGAATACAACGCAGTCGTCGGGACAAACCTGCAAGGCACGTTCTTCATGAACAGGGCCGCACTGCGGATCCTGACCGCACAACGCGCGGGCCAGATTATCAACATTTCATCTACCAGCGGCCAGAAAGGGCGGCCGTTGGATTCGCTCTATAGCGCCTCCAAGGCTGGGGTCATTGGGCTTTCAGAGTCGATCGCTGAGGAAGCGCGTTCTTTTGGCGTACGGGTTCAGGTGTTATTGCCAGACGCGGTCGCTACGCCGCTGTGGGAGCAAAACGGACCGCTCGTGCCACCGCCGCCCGGTTCGTTACCTGCCGGGCGGATCGCCGAAATCATCGCGATGTGCCTGAGCCTGCCCTACGATACGTTCCTGGATAAGCTGGTCATTGCCCCATTTCGCTTGCGAAAAGGGCGCGGTCGCACGTCGCCGGAGTCCTCCCCATGACTTGGCCTGCACGCTTCGCTCCGCCCCCTCGAACAAAGACCTTTCCGTGTCCACGGCATGGCAGCCTGCGCGACTTGAATCGCATTCCACATCCATAGGGTTGCTCTCGTGAAAACCGCCCCGTTCGACGACACATTTGGCGCCATTCTCTCGCCCGACGCCGGCGAGCGCATCACCGAACTCGAAGACGCCGCCGTGATCGACGCCATCCGGAGTCACGGCATGGTGTTTTTTCGCGGCTTCGAAATCGATCCCCCCGCCTTCGAAGCGTTCACGAATCGCTTCTCCAGCGATTTCATGAACTACAAAGGGGGACGCTACGCCCGCCGCCCTGTCAACGACGATGGCACCATCGCCTCGGTGAACTATTACCTCAAAGGCGAGGAGCAAGACACCTTTTCGTTGCCGATGCACGGCGAAATGTACTACCTCGAGCAGCGGCCGGTGCTGATCTGGTTCTATTGCGTGCAACCTGCCCTGCAAGACGGCGAAACCACGGTGCTCGACGGCGCCGAACTGTATCGCCGCCTGCGACCTGCGACGCGTGACCTCTTCCATGCGCGGCGCCTCAAATACATTCGCTACTATCCCGAGTCGGAGTGGCGGGTGCGCTTTCAGACCGACAACATCGACGAGGTGGCGCGGTTCTGTGGCGGCAACGGCATGACGGTCAATGTCGACCGCGCAGCGCAGACCGTGTCCACGGAGTACGTGCATCCGGCGCACATAACCAGCCGATGGGGCGGCCATGCCGTGTTCATCAACAACATTCTGCCCGTCGCTTGGCAAGAACGCTTCGGCGTCAAGAAAGACAACTTAGTGCGGTTCGAGGACGACTCGCGGATTCCCGACGAAGTCATCGCCGAAATCGAATCGTGCTGCGACGAACTGACGCGTTGCATACCTTGGCGTTCTGGCGATTTCGCCGTGGTCGACAATACCCGCGCGCTCCACGGCCGCCGCAAGTTCAACGACAATGTCCGGCAGATCTTTTCACGCATGGTTCGCAGCGTCGATTTTTGATTCCTTATTTAGCCCAGTCCCTCGTGCTCTCCAACTACCATGATTCACCAATCCATCGATTCAGATTTTTGCGCAATTCTTCGCCCAGCGGCCGGCGAATCGCTCGCTGATGTGCCCCTCGACCAGATCAAGGAACTGGTCAAGTCGCACGGCGCGGTCGCTCTGATTGGTTATCGTCCCGATATCCCGGCGTTCGAGCAATTCACCAATCGCCTCTGTGACGATTGGCAGAATTACCAAGGCGGTGCGCACGAAAAGAAAGTCCTCAATCCCGACACCGACGGCACCATCCTGTCGACCAATTTCTATCTTGGCAATCAGCAGCAATTGGCGTTTGAGCTGGCGCTGCATTCCGAAATGTCATATCAAAAAAACCGGCCCATGGTCGTGTTCTTCTACGTGGTGAAACCCGCCAAGTCCGCCGGCGAAACCATGCTTTGCGATGGCGCCGCGATCGTCCGCGAGCTGAATACCAAGACCCGCGATTTCCTCCTTTCAAATCGCATCAAGTATGTGCGCCGCACGCGGCCACATGCGCGCAAGGTACGCTTTTGGACCGAGGACGAGGGTGAAGCCCGCCAGTTCGCGACCGATAACGGAATGAACTTCCTGATCGAAGATGGCGACACCTGGGTGACCGAGTATCCCGTGTACGCGATTCGCAAGAGTCATTGGGGCGATCTCGATGTCTTCAGCAACAGCGTGCTCCCGGTGCTCTGGCAAGAGGACAATGGCAGCGATGTCAGCCAGGTGCGCATGGAGGATGGCAGCAAGCTGCCGGCCGATGTCGTGGCTGAAATGCGCGCTGTGGCCGATCGCTGCACACGTTTGGTCCGCTGGGAAAATGTGGGCGACTTCGCCATTCTCGACAACACGCGCGTCTTGCACGGTCGCAAGAACTTCGACGACTTGGACCGCGAAATCGCGCAGCGCTTGGGTCGCCATGTCGACTGGTGAACAGCGAAACCCGCCTACACAATGATCGACGCCAGCGACTGAAACTCCGGATCGGAGCGTATCGGATCAAAGTCGGCTTCCGAGTGCGCCAACATCTTGTAACGGTCGTTCAGCGCAAAGGCCTTGGCCAATTGCGCCAGCGCGCGATCCTTCTGCCCCGCCAGGCTCAGGTAGCACGCCAGGTTATAGGTCACCAGCGCCCGTTCATCGTCGCCTGCCTCAGTTTGTAGCGCCAGTTCCAATATTTCGATCGCCCGCCCGAGTCGACCAACGCGCTTCAGGCACCAGCCCAGGGCGAGGGAAACATGCACGTTGCTCGGAGACAACTCGGCGGCCGTCTCCAGCGGTTCCACCGCCTCCTCGTATCGCTCCAGGCTGCGCAGCGCCTCGCCGCGCAAATAATTAACTTGCCCACGAAAGGTGCCTGCATGCTCCACCCGGCGCAGGGTCGCCAGCGCGTGCTCGGCTAGCCCGAGCTCGAGATAGCCCTCAGCTTCGCGCAATAACTGTGCCAGCCGAGCGCGGTTCAACTCCGACACCGCTCTGCTCCTCGATGCGACAAGAAATCAGAAAAGTCCTGCCCTCACATTGTCATTATAGCGGGGCCGGCAACTCGCACAGCAGCAGTTAGACCGCTTCGACCATCCGCTGATTCGACCCGCGATTGAAACCGTCAGCCAGCGGAAGTTAGGGCTGGCTGCGTGGACGGCATGTGGCTCGACCAGCAACAGGCCAGAAAAACCGTTAGCTACGGTTCTTGACCGATCCCGGTTCAGCTCTGTAGATGGATCAAGCGTCCGAGCCTGCCGGGCTTTCAAGCAACTGCCGCAACGTGCGTGTTGGCGAGGCGATCTGGAGTACCGGCGCGAAGTCGACAAATCCCGCGTCCACCACACCCAATAGGTCGCACAAGTCATACTCGCGATTGGCGAACACGCGCCCCGCATAGCTCTCGAACTGAGCTTGCTCCGGCCAGGCGTTGTCGACCACTGCCGGCAATAGCGCCGAGAGCGCCACCGCCAGATGCGCGGGTTGCAGACGATCGGACTCTAGCAAAGTATCGAGCGACGCATGGCTTTCGATTGGCCCCGCCAACTCCTCCGGCAGGTTCCAATGCCGTGCAATCTGCGCGGCGGCGTGCGCATGATTCCAATCAAAGCGCGCGCCTTCCAGGTCCGACAGCCGCGATTCGCCGTGCTGGCGCCCCACCAACAATTCGGCGTAGGTGTCAGAAAACTCCTTGGCCAAGAGCGGCACGGCCATATCCTGCAACAGCGCCGCCGCAAACGCCTCGTCAGACTCCTTAAGACCGAGCAATTTGCCCGCTTCACGCGCAAAAAGCGCGCGCCGCAATGAATCCTGCCAAAGGCTGCGAATATCGAAGATCCCGCACCGTGGATTCGGCATCAAGCTGAACACGGCGCTCCAGAGCGTGAAGTTCTTGATCGTCCGTACTCCCACCAGAGTCAGCGCCAACTTGACACTGGAGATTTCGCGCGAAAAGCCAAAGTACGACGAGTTCACAAACCGCAAAACTTGGCTTGCCAAACCCGGATCGGCCTCGATCGACGGCGCGAACTCGACCGGCCCATTGTCCGGGTCCTTCGACAACTCCAAAATGCGAATCGCGCTCTGCGGCAGAGCGGGCAACTGACTCGATGCAAGCAACTGATTGAGGTCGATTTTGGCGCCGGGCGCGGTGCTGACCATGTGCGAAACCCCGTCGGGATCAATGCTTTACTGAACCGGCCGGATCAGCGACCCGGGCCCAGACGAGCGAAATCTCGTCTCAATGTGACAATGCTGAAAGCTAGGTCAGAGTCGCCCTCGGAGCAAACTCCCACCACCACGCCATGGGTCAGCGCCACCGATCCAAGGCACATCGGCGGCGGCCACTCGGGCTAGCCCTCCAAGTCGGTGCATTCCGCAACTTCGGCGCTGCCGACAGCACGCGCACAGCTTGCCGGATAGATGATCGTGCGGCCTCTCGGACCATTTCAACTACTTGCCTCGCCCTATGGTCAGCGCTTTTTCCCTTTCTGCCGCTGCGCTACGGTGATAAGGTAGAAAAAGTGCCCCTGACGCCATTTTTGGCGCTCGTCGGCCAACCCAACGTTGTTCCATGGCGCACAAGGACGACGAGGCCACAACGAGCGCCGATCGTGCCCGAATCTCGCTGGATCAACTTGCTTTGCAAGGAGCCGCCGTGTCGCCGATTCGTTCTATTCGCCCGTTCGCGTTCTTCCTCCTTTTGCTGGTGATCGGGGCGGTCATTGCAACGCCGGCGTTTGCCGCGGATCCCCCTACGGCCGCGCCCGCGGAACAAGAGAGCTATCTCTCGTGGGTGGCCCGCTCGTCGGGCATCATCGGCGTCGTCATCTTGATGCTGTCCATGTACTTCGTCGCCACTGTCGTCAGCATGTTCATGGAGCTCCGCGAACAGATTGCCGCCCCCCCTACCTTAGTTGAGCAACTCAAATTGCTCATTCATCAACGCGACATTCGCGGGGCCTACAAAATCACCGCGGAAAGTCGCTCCTTCCTCGGACGTATTCTCACCGTCGGCATCTCCGAACTGCAAAACGGTCTGCCAGAAGCTCGCGAAGCGATGGAGCGATCGGTCGACGCGCAAACCATCGAACTCGAAAAACGCATCAGCATCCTCGCCGTGATGGGCACCCTCGGACCGATGATCGGCCTCCTCGGCACGCTGAAAGGCATGATCGCCAGCTTCAGCGTCATCGCCATGTCGGGCGTACGACTGGAAGCCGACAAAGTGGCGGGCGGAATCTCCGAGGCCCTGCTGCTCACCTTCGAAGGCGTCGCGCTCGCCGTGCCGGCGATCTACTTCTTCTCGCTGTTTCGCAACCGCGTTGCCACCATCTCAGCGAACACGTCCCTGCTGGCCGACCAATTGCTGCGCAAGCTCCATCGTTCGGTGCGCGGCAAATCGACTCCGCCAGCGCCGGGCGAAGCCGCACTCGTCGTCACCTGATCAATAAGGAGACCGCGATGTCAGCCTCGCTGTCCGGCAACGATCGGTGCGAACCCAATCTCACACCGATTCTCGACATGGTGTTTCAGTTGATCACCTTCTTTATGTTGGTGGTCAATTTTAAGGCCGCTTCAGTCAATCTTGCGCTCAATCTCCCCGTGCTCGGCTCCGCTGCGCCGGTCGAGGATGAAGGGACCGAACTCTTGGTCCTAAACATCGACGCCGAAGGGCAACTGCACGCCTATGGCGACATTGTCGAGCCCGAGGCGTTCATCAAGAGCGAAGCTCAGACGGCCCTCCGACTCGCGCAAGTCAAGCAGCCGAATCTCAAGCTTGGCGACGAACTCCCCGTCACGGTCGTGGTGCGAGCAGATAAAGAGATTCCTTTTCATTTGCTGAATCGCATCATCAGAAACTGCCAAACCAGCGGGTTTCGCAAGTTTCAATACCGCGCGATGAGCAAGGTCGAGGGAGCCTAACGGTGCGCAAGCGCAAACGCCGTACATCGCAAGAAGAAGTCGAGTTGAATCTCGCCGCCATGCTCGACATGGCGTTTCAACTATTGGCCTTTTTTATCCTCACCTTCAACCCCGCGCCGCTCGAAGGCCAAATCGCCCTGCGGATGCCGCCGCCCGAGCCGGTCTCCCGCGTGCAAGGCGAGGCGATCGGATCGCCCGACCCCAACGCCGATCTGCTTAAAGGGCTCGACACTTTGGAACTGACAGTGCTCTCCGACGGCCAAGGCGGCATTGGCAAGCTGCAGATCGCCCAGGGCGCCGTGATGACTAGCTTGCGCGATTTCGAACTCCGGCTGACCGAGTTGTTTTCCGATCCCAACATCGTCTTCGAACAGGTGCTGTTACAGATTGGCTCGGGTCTCAAGTACGAGCACATGATGAGCCTGATGGACGTCTGCACCCGAATTAAGCTTCCGTCCGGCGAACCGCTCAATCGGCTCAGCTTTATCGAAATCAACGAGCAGCCGAAGGCCGCCGAATAGCTCGCTCGCCAGGAACGCAAGATGAAACATCGCGCTCGACGCCCCGGATGGCTTCCGGCCCCTAACGAAGCCATGCGCCTGATCGCGATGTTGGTCATGCTCACCATCATGGGGCTCACCATCTATCGCTGGCGTCCGCAGGGTCGAGTCCAACCGGCCGTGGCGCCAGCCAGTGCGCATCCCGCCACTGCCCCCGACGAATCCGCTCAGCCGGATTCAGGCTCTACCGCTAGCTCAATCGATCCGGCTGAAATGGAGCTTTTCCGGGAAGAGGCCAAGCTAGTCAGCGACAAGTCGATTGCCATTCATCCCATTGAGATGCCCGCCTACGCGCGGCTGTTCCACTGGACTAAAGAGCGGACAGCCGAACAACTGCGATCGCAAAGCCACGAGCGCACGTTTCACGACCTGATCCATGCTCCGGCCGAATGCCGAGGCGAACTGCTCCGCGTGGAACTCGACGTGCGGCGGGTGCTCAGCTACCCGACCCCCAAGTCTCTCAAGATTGACGCCCCGCAACTGTACGAGCTTTGGGGCTGGCCAACGGCAAATAGCGGCTGGCTCTACGTGGTCGTCACGCCGGATTTGCCGCCCAGCCTGACAGTGGGCGATTTTGTCCAAGGCGAGGTGACTGTCTATGGCTACTTTTTCAAGCTGCAAGGCTATTACCCCGCCGACGCCAAGCCCCAATCGCGGGCCCTCTTTGCCCCGCTCTTGGTCGGTCGAGTCGTCTCTCAACCGAGTTTAGTCGTGCCACGCGAAAACCCCTACTGGTCCTATGTGGCGTTGGTCGTCGGCGCTGTGATACTTTCGTCTATGGCCGGGGCCTGGGTCTATCGGCGCCGCGCTGCGCGCCGACAACCACCACTGGTCGCCGATATCGATGATCTGGACCTGCCATCCGGCGACGTCGACGAGGGTGACGAGCCACCTTCCGTAGACGACAATCGATGGAATGCCTAATGCGTAAAAAAAACGAACGATCTGCTATCCAATGGAATCGCCAGCCCTAGCCGCGATCGACATGCGACTATGAATGTCAATGAACTGGCCCAGACGATGGGCGACGCCTGCTATGTGTTTTTGGCCCTAAACCTGCTTTGGGGGCTGTATTGCGCTATTCTCGTCTGGCGGCGACTGGCGCAACTCCGCTTCCGCACCGAGCAGGCTCAGGACGACTTCGTCGAAGAACTGCGCCAAGACCTGGCCGATGCCGACTACGAAGGCGCCATCGATCGCTGCGCGGTCGACGAGCGAGCGCTGCCGCAACTGGTGTTACTGGCCCTGCAAAACCGCGATCTCGATCATGCCGAGCTGCGCCAATTGGTGGCCGAACGCCTCCAGCGCGACGTGCTCGCCCCCATGGAAAACCGCGTCAGTTGGATCATCACGGTCATTCGCAACGGCCCGCTGCTCGGATTGTTCGGCACCGTGCTCGGCATGATGGCCGCGTTCGGCCGCATCGGCATGGGCGAAAAAGTGCAGCCGGCCCAGATTGCCGACGAAATCAGCGTGGCGCTCATCTGCACCGCCATGGGGCTCGGTACCGCGATACCGCTTGGCTATGTCGCATCGTCCTTGAACAATCGCATTCGCGATTTGCAAGAATCGCTCACACCCGCCCTCGTCCGTTTTCTAAAACACTTCAAACTGGTCGCCGCATAGCGCAGGTCGTCTCATGTCGTTGTTAGACGCCGACTCGCTGCTTGCTGGCGGCATGACGCTGGCCCCAATCTCCGCCAAACGAGCCGAGGGCGACGCTCGAGTCGACATGACGGCCATGATCGACCTGGTGTTCATGATGAACATCTTTTTCTTGGTCACCAGCCTTGTGGCCGCCTTGGCCGAGATCGACCTGCCCGCCGCCAAGCATGTGGTCGCCGCCGATCTCGAAACCTCCGTGGTGCTCACGGTGATGAACAATCCCGATGGCGGGCGTCCGCTGGTGTATGTCGGTGATGGCGCCGGTGGCGACCCATTGCCCGGTCTCCAACAAGACTCCGCAATTCGCACCGTCGTCGAAACGCAGTTCCGCGAAGGTAAGACGGCCGTAGTCATCAAGGCCGAAAAGGATGTCCCGCTCCGCGAAATCGCCCGCATTGCCAGCGACGCCGCGGGCGACGACGGTGTGAAGATCCATTTGGCGGTGATGGAAAAAGACGCATGATCCGCACTCGCTGCGCACAATGCGGCCGCAAGCTGAAAGCGCCCGATTCCCTGGCCGGACGCAAGGCCAAGTGTCCACGTTGCGGCGCCGAGGTTCCGATTCCCAAGCCGGTTCGCCAACCTGCGGACTCAGCTCAAGAGTCAGTCGATTCGCCACTTGCCGCGCTCGTCCCGGCGCGCCCCTCGCGCGATCACGAAGAATGGATCGACATGACGGCGATGGTCGACGTTGTGTTCTTTCTCTTGATTTTCTTCATGGTCACGTCGCTCAATTCGCAACAGGCCTCGATCGAAATGCCTCCCGCCGCGGCGCGCCCCGGCGCCGGCCAACCCTCCGCGCGCCGGTCCGTCGAAGACTTCGAATCCGACGATAGCTTCATCATCGTGCGCATCGAGGCCGACAACTCGGTGTGGATCGAAGACGAGCAAGCGCCTACCCCCACCGACCTCGTTCAAGGCCTGCGACGCCGGCTGGCGGCGGACGGCAAAGACGCCCCAACGCGCATGCTTGTGCTCGCCAATGGCGATGCGCACCACGGCGCGGCCGTCATGGTGCTGGATGCCGGTCGCGACGCCGGACTGGCCGATGTGCGACTGGCCGTCGAAGGCGACGTGCTGGAATAGTCCGCTGCACTGCGCACTTGCCGCCCGTTCAGGTGACGTCGTCGTTCGTTGACATCGTTCCCGCCGTCAGTACGATTACGGAAGTCCCTAACCTAATTCAATTTATCGCGTGTGAGGCGCGCCACGGCGCGGCCTTGTCACCCTATCGCCGAGGCCCATCCATGACGCAACTGCAAGACGCCCGTGCGGGCCAGATCACCCCCGAAATGGAATTCGTGGCGCAGCGTGAATCGCTCGCCGCCGAACTGGTTCGCGACGAAGTGGCCCGCGGTCGCATGGTGATCCCGGCCAATCGCGTCCACCTCGTCAAACGCTTGGAGCCCATGTGCATTGGCGTGGCGGCCCGCTGCAAGATCAATGCCAACATCGGCAATTCCGCGGTCACTAGCGACATCGAGGGCGAACTCGAAAAGTTGCACACCTCGGTCCATTTCGGCGCCGATACGGTGATGGACCTTTCAACCGGCCGCGACATCGACACCATCCGCCAAGCGATCATCGACGCCTCGCCCGTGCCGATCGGCACCGTGCCCATCTATCAAATGCTGCAAGAACTGGGCGGCGACATCGAGGACATGCGCCCCAAGCATTTTCTCGACATGGTCGAGCATCAAGCGCGTCAGGGCGTGGACTATATGACCATCCATGCCGGCGTGCTGCGCGCGCATCTGCCGCTTACCGCCAATCGGGTGACTGGCATCGTCAGCCGCGGCGGGTCGCTGATCGCCAAATGGATGATGTCGCACCGTCAAGAGAACCCGCTCTACGCTCACTTTGAAGATCTCTGCGACATTATGCGCGAGTACGACGTTACCTGGAGCCTGGGCGATGGTCTGCGCCCTGGTTCGCTTGCCGACGCCAGCGATGAGGCGCAATTCGCCGAACTCAAAGTGCTCGGCGAACTCACCCGTCGCGCTTGGGACAAAGGATGCCAGGTCATGGTTGAGGGGCCCGGCCATGTGCCGATGGATCAGATCGATATGAACGTGAAGAAGCAGATGGAATGGTGCAACGAGGCGCCGTTCTATGTCTTGGGGCCGCTGGTCACCGACATTGCCCCGGGCTACGACCACATCACCAGCGCGATTGGCGCCGCGATGGCCGGTTGGAGTGGCGCGGCAATGCTCTGCTATGTCACGCCCAAGGAACATCTCGGTCTGCCGGAACGCGAGGACGTGAAGCAAGGCGTGATCGCCTACAAGATCGCGGCCCACGCCGCCGACATTGCCCGTGGCCGACCCGGCGCGCGCGATCGTGACGATGCCCTGTCGAAGGCCCGTTTTCAATTCGATTGGAACGAGCAGTTCCGCTTGTCCCTCGATCCTGAAACCGCCCGCCGCATGCACGACGAAACCCTGCCTCAAGACACCTTCAAAAGCGCCCACTTCTGCAGCATGTGCGGGCCAAAATTTTGCTCCATGAAGATCACCGAGGACATCCGCGCCATGGCTGCTCAAGAGCAGTCCGCAGCGGCCGAGGAGCCGGAGATCGTGCCGATCAGCCTCGATTGAGCCTTTTTGGTGGCCGTTCCGCGAGATCTGGCCCTCCGCGTCACCAGCGAACTCCCCGTGTGGTCCGCCCTGCGTACCAGTAGCCGGGACAACCGGAATTCCCCGCAATTTCGACCGCGTTTTGGGGTCCCGTGGATCACGCCCCCTTGCTCCAATGCGCTTTCTTGTTGGAGTTGACGCGACAGGCAATTAAGCTGAATTGCACAAGACTTACGGCCCGCAGCCGCAATGTGCGGCCAGGGGCCAGCCCCACCTAATTCGCCACTCCCGCCGGAACGAAACGGTCATGCGCAAGTCGCTACAAACATCGATCATTGTGGCTCTCGTCGCCATCCTTCCACTGGGACTCGTTGCGCGAGAACGAAGCGCAAAGCGCGGCGCCAAGAACCAACCCGTCGGCGAGCAGGTCGAGATGTTCGCCGCCATGAAGTCGGGGCAACTCGATGTCAAGTTCATCCCGCGCGACTCGCGCCAAGCGCAAGTCCTCATCGAGAACAAGACCGACAAGCCATTGAGCGTGAAGCTGCCCGAAACATTTGCCGCCACTCCAGTCCTCGCGCAAATTGGCGGCGGCGTCGGACGCGGCGGCACCAGCGCTACCACCGGCGGCGGCGCCCAATCCGCCGGCGGCGGGATGGGCATGGGCGGCATGGGCATGGGCGGGATGGGTATGGGCGGCGGCGGCATGGGTGGCATGGGCGGCGGCGGATTCTTCAATGTCCCTGCCGAAAAGGTCGGCAAGATCAAGGTCGAATGTGTCTGCCTGGAACATGGCAAATCCGAGCCGCGCGCGGCGATCCCGTACGAGATCAAACCGTTCAATGAGTTCTCCAGCGATAAGCGAGTTGCGCAAGTCCTCAGGTTGCTTGCCGCCGGAAAGTCGAGCCAGCGCGTTGCCCAAGCTGCCACCTGGCATCTCACCGACAACATGAGCTGGGCCGAACTGGCCAACAAGCAGATCGAGCATATCGGCGCGCCGAACGAGCCTTACTTTAGCGCCGCCGAGATCCAAGCCGCGATGCAAATGGTCAGTGTGGCCACGCACATGGCGGAGGAAGTCGCCGACGAATCGCCGGCCGATCACCCCAAGGAAGCCACCCCAGGCGAAACCGATCCTAGCCAGCCGCTGGATGAACCGGTCGCGGGTCGCTGACAGACCCGCGGAAGTGACGCCCGGAATCTGCGAATTGCTTCCCAACTGGCGATAGCAATCGCGAATTTGCGATCTGCGGCAGTCAGATGCGCTCGCCGCGAGTTGGATTTGCTGCTTGGGTGCTGCTACTCCAAGCGTCTAAGTTGCGCTCTATCCCGCGCGACGCAATAGCGCCTCAGCGGCTTGACGCACTTCGAGCAAGCGCCGCCGCCGCGCCAGATTGATCACTGCGTCGCGACGGTCGGCGAGCGCTTCATAGCGGGACGCAATTTCTGCCCGCAAGGACTCCAGCGCCTCTTGTTGCGCCGCCAGGTCGGAGCGAGTTTGCTGGTACTGCTCCGCGATCATGGTTCTGGTTGTCGATAGCGCGCTCGTTGCCTGAGGCGTGCCTTCGGACAAGCCTTGCTCAGCCATGAGCTGCTCAATGGACAGGCGCAGCTCCAACAATTCTGTATGCTTGCTCAACAGCGATAATCGCAGTTGCTCTAGATCGGCGTGCCGACTAGCCAGCTCTCGCGATCGCTCCTCCAAATGGGATTCTCGCTTCCGCAGCTTCGCTCCCCAGGCCCGAGCCTGCTCCACAATACGGGCCCTTGCTCGACGCACGCGGGTCGCCAATTGACGTCGCTTGGCCAGCAGATTCTGATCTTTGCCAGGCGCCATTACGCGCGACGCCTGCTCGGCGGACGGATCGGCAAGCTTCAATTGCTCTCTTTGCGCCGATAGCTCCGCGGCGCGACGATCAAGCTCCTGCTGGAATCGGCTCTGCCTTTCCGCGGTTTCCTTTCGCTGACTTTCCAGGTACGCCTCGGCTGCGGCGACCTGTGATTGGCGTTCCGCCACATCCGCTTCGCGCAATTCGGCCCGCTCGCCGCGCACATCGAGCAGCGCATGCTGTTCGCGCAGCCACAAGCGCGCGCCGCGGGCTTGTTCTTCGAGCGTGGCGGCATGCGCGTTCACTTGCGACTCGCGACGATCCACCTCAGCCAGCCGTTGCTTCAAATGGACCTGCAACTGCCGGGCCTGCCGTTGCAACTCCTCCACCAAGCGCGGCCATTCGGTGGTATCCGTGGCCCGCTCATGGACGATCGCCGGTTCAGCGCTCTCTGGCTGCTGCGCCGCGCTACGCGCCGATACGGTTTGCAACTCGTGCGCGCCGTCGATGCGAGCCGCCACGTTCCCTAAGGCGCCGCGAATCGGACGCTGCGGATCGCTAGCTGAGGCGCCCGCTCGGGCGTCGGGTGTCGAGTTCATCAAGCAACTGGCCCACTGCCAGGCACAGGCGCCACGCTACGTTGGCCGGCGCTGCCGCGCCGCAATGCCAACGTCAAAAGAAAAACTTGCCTGGCATTCATCATCGGATGCCAGGCAAGTCGTAGTTCATTCAGAAAGACGCGCCGCGGAGGCTCGCGGCAATTTGGAGCAAATGCGCCAACATTGCCGCCAGATTTCTAACCCTTGGCGGCGTCCAAAGCTTGCTGAATCTTCGATTTCGACTGCACGCCGACAAAACTGTTCACGATCTGCCCACCCTTGAACACCAGCAATGTCGGGATGCTGCTCACCCCATACGCCTCGGCCGAATGCGGGTTGTCATCGATGTTCACCTTGGCGATCTTCACGCTCCCCGCGTATTCCGAGGCCAACTCTTCAACCACCGGCGCGATCATGCGGCAAGGGCCGCACCACGGAGCCCAAAAATCAACCAGCACCGGCTGCGTTGAGTTGATCACGTCGCGCTGAAATGTGGAATCCGAAATCTCCAATACGCCGTTGCCCATGGATGTCATCTCCTTCGATTTGAGGCGTCACGGGCCAGGCGAACGATTCGGCTGTGCGTGAACGGCCAATAACTTCACCGCCGGAATTATTAGAAGTCCCATCCGGAGTGTCAACGAACCGCCAAGTGCGTCCTCTAGCACGGTTTGCATAGTTTCTTGGCGCTGCGTTACGCTGTGAGCGCCTACGTAGCATTTCGGCGCCCTTCATGGTTAATTTTCGGCAAGGATGAATTCATGCCTGCACCCGACTTTCGTTGCTATCTGGTCGAGCGCAGCGACGACAAGAAGATTTCAAACCGCATTGCCGTGTTGCCGTTAAGCGACCTCCCGGCTGGCGAGGTCCTGATCCGAGTGGCCTATTCCTCGCTCAACTTCAAAGACGCCTTGGCCGCCAGCGGCGCGCCAGGCGTGGCCAGAACATTTCCGCACATCCCCGGCATCGACGCTTCGGGCAAGGTCGTAGAAAGCCGGGATGCTCGCTTTCAGCCAGGGGACGCGGTGTTGGTCACCGGTTTCGAACTCGGCGCTCCGGCCTGGGGAGGCTTCAGCGAATTCATTCGCGTTCCGGCCAATTGGCTGGTCCCCCTGCCAGAGAGACTTTCGCTCCGCGAGAGCATGATCTTCGGCACCGCCGGTTTCACCGCCGCAATCGCAATCGAGATTCTTAGGCATCAAAACATTCTGCCAACGTCCGGCGAAATTGTCGTCACGGGCGCTACGGGCGGGGTGGGCAGCCTGGCGGTGTCGATGCTTGCCCGTCTCGGCTATTCAGTGGCCGCCGTCACCGGCAAGCCAACGGCGCATGACTATTTGCGCAAACTCGGCGCGACGACAGTGATCGGTCGCAGCGAAGTGGATAACACTTCCGGCAAGCCGCTGCTGCCCGCCCGCTGGGCCGGCGCCATCGACTCAGTGGGTGGCAACACCCTGGCGACCATCGTTCGCTCCACGCATCGCGCTGGTTGTGTCACTGCCTGCGGCTTGGTGGGGGGCGTCGAACTCCCCCTCTCGGTGCATCCATTCATCCTTCGCGGCGTCTGCCTGGCCGGCGTCGATTCCGCCGAATACCCCATCGAGCGCCGCGCAAGCCTGTGGTCGCACATGGCTGGCGCATGGCGACCGGCCGATCTCGAAGCGATCGTCGCCGCGACCGTCTCGCTCGACGAATTGCCATCAGCGATCGACCGCATCCGCGGCGGACAAATGCAAGGCCGCGCGCTTGTTCAATTGGGCGACGAATAGCCTCCGTCATGGCGGCGCCATGTTTGAAACCTTCGAGCACACCGCCGACATAGGGCTGCGAGCTAGCGCACCCGATCTCAACAAGCTGTTTGCTGAAGCTGGCCGCGGTTTTACTAGCCTGCTGGTCGCTGACCTGAACAGCGTTCGAACGCGAGAGAGCGTCGTCATTGAGATTGCCGGCCAGCAATTGGAATATCTATTGTTCGATTGGCTCAATGAACTGCTCCATTTGTTCGAGTGTCGCCGATTGCTATTCTCCGACTTCGAGATACAAGTCGGCGGCCATGGATTGAACGCAATTGCGCTCGGCGAGCCAGTCGCCGTTGCGCGCCACGCTCTGGAACACGAGGTCAAGGCCGTCACTTATCACGGACTCAAGCTCGAACATTCACCGTATGGCTATCTTGCCGAAGTGATCCTGGACATCTAGTTCGCATACTTGCCGCCGTTACAGGATGCCCCTCATGCCGCAGGCCGCATACACAGGTCCGCTCGAACGCGTCGGCGATTGCCTTTGGAAGATCCCCAAATCGTACCGCTCCGGCATGCGCGTCGATGGACTGATCTACGCCGACGACCAGCTCATTGAATCAGTCAAGTCCGATCAGGCCGCCGAACAAGTGGCGAACGTCGCCTTTTTGCCGGGCATTCAAAAGGCGAGCCTCGCCATGCCCGACATCCACTGGGGCTACGGTTTCCCCATTGGCGGCGTGGCTGCCACCGACCCGGCCGAAGGGGGCGTCATCTCACCCGGCGGCGTGGGCTACGATATTAATTGCGGCGTGCGCTTGGTGCGCACTAATTTGACGGCCGCCGATGTGCGGCCGCGCATCAAGACTTTGATCGACGAACTCTTTCGTCACGTGCCAACGGGCGTGGGGCGCGGCGGACAGCATCGCTTCAGCCCCAGCGATCTACGACGCCTCATGGCAGCCGGCCCACGTCTGCTTGGCGAATGGGGGTTTGCCGACGAAGCCGACATCGAATGCACGGAGGCCCGCGGCCTGCTGGCCGGCGCCGAGCCCGATCGCGTCAGCGAGCGGGCGCTCCAGCGCGGCGAGGACCAATGCGGAACACTCGGCGCGGGCAACCATTTTCTCGAGGTCGAACTGGTTGATTCCATCCACTATCCCGACGCGGCGGCCGCGTTTGGGCTGCGCGAGGATCAGGTGTGCGTGCTCATTCATTCCGGCTCGCGCGGGCTGGGGTATCAGGTTTGCGACGACGCGCTACGCGAACTGCGCCAGGCCCCGGAGAAATACCACATCGAACTGCCAGACCGTCAACTGGTGTGCGCGCCCATCGATTCGCCTGAAGGCCAAAGCTATCTCGGCGCCATGCGCGCGGCGGCCAACTTTGCCTGGTGCAATCGCCAGCTCCTCATGTGGCAGGCACGCGAATGCTTTGCCAAGGTCTTCGGTCGAACCTGGCAGGAACTGGAGATGACTCTCGTTTACGACGTTGCGCACAACATCGCCAAACTCGAAGAGCACCAGGTCGATGGCCGCGCCAAGCCAGTCTGGGTTCACCGCAAGGGCGCCACGCGCTGCTTTCCCGCAGGTCACCCTGAACTGCCGGCGCAATATCGCGGTGTCGGCCAGCCGGTCATCATCCCCGGCGATATGGGGCGCGCGAGCTGGGTGCTCGTCGGCCAACCCGGCAGTATGGAGCACACCTTTGGCACCTGTTGTCACGGCGCGGGCCGCTTGCTCAGCCGCACCGCCGCCAGCAAACTCGCTCAAGGACGGCGTATCGATGAAGAACTCGAGCGCCAAGGCGTTGTTGCCCGCGCGCAAAGTTGGAAGGGTCTCGCCGAGGAGCAACCGGCCGCTTACAAAGATGTCGATCTCGTCGTCGAAGTGGTTCATCGTGCAGGGCTTGCTAGCAAAGTTGCGCGATTGCGGCCCATCGGGGTGATTAAAGGCTAGCCGCCGCGAAAGTATTGCCGAATTCCGCTTGGCGTAATCCAAAAATCCGGTACGTTGAAACATGGCTTCAATGGGAAGGCCGAGACGCGCTTTCCCTAGCGTCCACAGACCACGGCGGTCTTGGGGTATTCGGTATGGCGCGCATCCTGCTGGTCGACGACAGTCACGACTGCAATCAGACCTTGGCCACTTTGCTCACGCTCGACCACCATTCGGTCTGCGTCGCGGAAAGCGGCCATGCGGCGCTCGACGCTATCGCCAAGCTCGATTTCGATCTCATCCTGCTCGATCTCGTGATGCCCGACATGGACGGCTTCGAAGTGGCCAAACAAATTCGCAAGATCGTCGGCGACAAGTGCCTGCGTATTGTAGCGCTTACGGGCTTCTGCTCAGATCGACTTGCGGTCGAGGGCGAGCACTTCGACGACGTGCTGCTTAAGCCCGTGCGCCTCGATCAATTGCGGACGCTGATCGCTGGTCCGGCCCCCACATAGTTCCATGTGAGCGGCTGCATACCTTATTGCCCGCGTGGCCACTCTCGGCGGAGCGCACGTCCAATAGGATGTATGGAATGCGCGTCCATGCCGTGCTATTCCACCATAAATTGCCGCTTCAACTGGCAATAACCCGTCCTGTGCAACGGCCATGCCGCTTGCTAGAATCACACGCTCTCTCACTCGCCGGAGTGGCGGAATGGCAGACGCGCCGGATTCAAAATCCGGTCCTCGCAAGAGGGTGTGGGTTCAAGTCCCACCTCCGGTACTCGTTGGGCCTCAAGGGGTTCCGTCATTAGGCCGAACAGTCGCTTCAGACGATCAATTGAGGCAACACTCATACAACACTCATCCAGCGGAAACGTTCGCTAGCTTGGGAACTTACAGGTTCGCCACCGCAGGATTGAGCTGCCTCGCCATGTTGATGTAGCGTTGGGTTGTCTGGTAGTCCCGATGTTGCATCAGCGCCTGAAGCGCATCCGCGGTCATCCTATCCGCGTTCATTGTGGCGAACGCTCGACGCAGATCGTGGAACCCGTAGCTCGACTTTTCGCCAGGTGGCTTGATACCTGCCGTCGACTGGATTCGTTTGAACTCCTCAAAAAGTCGACGCCGGTCGCGTGCCCAGGGGAATACCAGGGGCGAAAAGCACTGAAGCCGCTGAAGATGTTCGATTACCAGCGGATGCAGGGGAGTTTGCTGGTCGCGCCGTCCCTTGTTGTCCTGGGCCCTGGAAAGAGCGATGCCCGTCTGTAGGTCAACGTCCTCCCTGCGCAGCGCCAAGAGCGAACTAATGCGCCAGCCGGTCATATACGCGGCCACAATCAACCCCCGCCACCAATCCGCGGCTGCGTATGGTGGCCCCTGCGGCCAACGTGCTGATTCACAGGCCGTGTAGATCGCCTGAAAATGCTCAGGAGTCACATAGGTAGGCAGCTTTGCTGGCACTCGCAGAAACTCGAACACCGGCATTTTTGGCAAGTACCCCCACCGTTCCGCCTTGCGCAGCGCCGCTCGAATTGTTCGCAGTTCCTTATTGATCGTCGCGGGGGAGACCGGTAATCGTTCGGACTTCCCATCGGAGTGGATCACCTTTCGGCCGCGCTTCTCTAACCGACGAACCGCAATGTAATCCGCGATCGTTGTGCTCGTGATACTGCGCAGCCTTGTCGGGCGGATGACTCTCTCAAAGTGATTGAGCCCGTCTTGGGTGGATTCTCGCGTGCGCGGTTCCATGATGGCCAAAACGCGCGATTCGAATTCGACCATGAAATCTGACCATGTCTTGCGACTCTCGTTTTCATAGCATCCTGCCGCGATTTTCCCTTCGACTCGTCGGGCGAACTTCTGCGCCATAGATCGCGAACCGATCGACTTCGACCTTCGCTTTCCATCGGGGTCGGTCCAGCCAACAGACCAAGGCGCTTTATCGCCGAGCTTTTGCTTCTGTCGATGGTCCTGAAATATCCATGCCTTCATTGACGCACTCTCCCTTTCTTCTAGTTGTGGATGGAACTCGTGGCACTGGTCAGCTTCGGCCGCGGCAACAGCTCAATTGCATTGATCGGCTCGACCTGCGTTGCATCGATGTAGGCCCGAGTGATATTGACCGAGCTATGACCTAAGAACCGACTGGCTGTGTGCTCGTTCGACCGGGCGGCAATCAACGTCGCGACGGTCCGCCTGATCTTGTGGAACAAATCGCGCCGGCCGTGCGGGAGACCAGCTCGCAACAAGATGCCTCGATAGGCGCGATTGAGAGCTTTCCACTGCCGAACATTCTGCTCGTATGGCCAAGGAAAAATCTTCTCTTGTTCAGGTGCGACAATCACGGACAGCGCCGCCGTCGTATCCGAGTGCAAAAAGAAGACTTGGTCCGTACGATGCTTTTGATGCTCTGCGGGAATTCGCAAGATGCCGCGACCCAAATGGAGCTGAAGCGGGGTCGCCTTCATCAGCGCGTCAATTCGCGCGCCGGTATCGAATGCGGTCAGCAACAGCGCTGGCCAGAAATGGCGAGCGGGCAGATTGCCAACCCATCCGCCCATCGACTTCGACGAGGCGAGGATTTGCGCAAACTCCTCCAACGTCCACGCGTCGACCAGGCGCTTTGGCTCTCGAAGTTTGTCAAGCGTAGGTAGTCGATCGACCGCCCCTCGACGATGCGCAAATCTCCAGACTGCGAACAAATTTCTGCGGTGCTTGTTGACGGTCGCAGGAGAAGCGCCCTTCTCCAAGAGATGTCCGAGCAAGCCAGCCACAATGGCATCGGTCAGCTCGTTGACTAAGACATCTCGCTGGGCGAAGTGATTGAGCCGACGCACAGAACAGCGATATTCGTCTCTCGTAACCTGCGATGCGCCAAGTAGCTTTTGCGGCTCGTAAACTGTGGTCAAAAAGTCGAGCACGCTGCCGGACACCGGCACATGCGCTGGCAACTTGTTCGGCGGCTCCCATTCGCTCTTGAAACGCGCAGGGCAAGCGTGCTTCGCAATTGCGCGAATCCTCTGTCGATAGCGCAAGGCGACGTCGTCAGAGAATCCGACGCACACCAGCCAGTTTCGAAAGCTGCGAAGCCGACTGTCGTTAACGCTCCCTAAGCGGGCATATCCGCCGCGTTTCTTGGCTAGCTTAACTGCCAAATATTGCTGATACGCTTCGATCGCGAGTTCATGCCGGCGAACGATCAAGCCGTCCACTCCCCGGAGCTTCTCTTGCAAATAGACGCTCCTGAAGTAAGCCAAGAGTCCATGATGGTTCAACGGTTCGCGGGTTTGCGCAATGTGTGCCAAACGCAATCGCGCAACCGGCTCATCGTCGACCATTCCAAGACCCGCAAGGTTCCGACGCAGCGCGCGCAAACGGGACCGAGCATTCGAGACGGTCTGTTTTGATCGACCTAACTTCGATAGCCAATCTGCAAACGCATGGATTGCCTTCTCGTTCAGATCGCAGCAAGTCGCTGGACGTCCCAGGAATTCTTCAAGACGTCTCACCTGAAGCCGGATTTGATAAGCGTAGTGGGCGCCAGGTCCATCCAGCGCGATGCGACCGTCGAAGAGCTGGCGCATGGCATGATCGAGAGAATTGGGATTGGTCGGACGAGAATCGTTCGACATGGCGCGTGCCTCCGCTGCGCATGTGCGCAGCAAAAAAGCCGCAGCCCCGGTCAGTCGCTGCTTAGGCAGATCGAAGACTGCACTTGCGCGGCCTTACGGTGACGCGCACGGCTAACCGGGGTTGCGGCCCTTTTGGACGGCATAAGAGATAGACCTTCGATTCCTGTCAGCACTCAATTGACTGCCAGGTTTAAGCGTTGTGAGTATATCGCAATCCCTATTCGGAGTGAACGCCCAGCGGCCGATTGTTGCGGTGCCGAAGCACGGCCGTTTGGTCCCTACCCACGCCAACCAGTTCCATCAGCAGATTTGTTATCTTCTGCGTGGCGGCCTCAATGGCGATGCTGGAACCTCCGGTTGCGAGCGCCCCGCCTAATTGCCTCACCATCCGACCGGGACGCGACTGCATGACGTCATTGGCCGTCAAAGAGGCGGCGACACCGCGGCGCGCTAGCCCAGCAAGTGCTTCCGATCCAGTCCCTTCGATCAGACTGGTTTCCACATTGTCGAGCGCCATTTCGCGTTCGGAAATCGCGCCTTCGCGCCGCATTCGCGCCCGTTCTCGGCGAACCGAAGTTTCATGAGTTGCGAGGCCGACAGCGCCAGTTGGAGTAGCTCCCCATTGCCGAAGCATGTCTTTCGCCCGATCGCCCCTCTGGCCGGCCACCAGCGCTTGTTCCTCCTGCATCGCTTTGGCAATGCTGAAAATGCCAGCTTTGGTGGCAGCTCCCTTGCCGAGAAACGCGTCCTGCATCGCAGAGTCCGTGAGGAGCGCTTTCAGTGCTTCCGGCTTTGACATTTTGGCTAGCTTGTTTGCAAGCGCTGTGTCCGCCGACATCCGTTCGCCAGCCTTCGGTTGGACCAATTCGGGCGGATGTTCAACAATTGCGGCAATTTGTTCAAGCAGCTTCGGTCCTCCTTTGGAGTCGAGTGAGGCAAGACCCATTCCGAGCGCTTGCTCTGTATTCATGCCGGCGCCTTTTAGGATCTTCACGCTGCGAAGAAATCCGTCTTCCGTGAGACTCGCCGCGTCGTTGCCCGAGCGTTCTAGCGCCGTTACGGCAAGATCAACAACGTCTTGAGGTCGCTTCGCTGGCGCGAGGTCCGCAAACTCGCCAACCACCTGGCCCAACATGGCCGGGTCCAAGATCGGAGCCAGGCGAGCGGTATGAGCCGTCAATCCAAGCACGCGGCCAATTTCGTCGGTTGGCAGAGCGCCGCGGATGCTGGTAAATGCCGCCTTCGATTCATCGCGAGTTGCGCCCTTTACCGATGCCAACGCTGCTTGAATCTTGCTCGCGTGGGGCAGGTCACCGGTCTGCGCCAGCGTTCGGCCGAGTTCGCTTGCGAATTGACGATGCTTTTGATCGATGCTCTCAATTTCGCGTCTCCACTCGCCATACGCTTTTGTGACGACCGCGACCGCGGTGCCGACTGTGGCAAGGCCGCCAACCAAGCCACCGATCATCGAAATCTGCGACTGAAACCCTTTCGTCGATTCCGCGGCGGCTGTCTTCGACTGGCTTGCCGTTTTCTTGAGCGATTCACGGAGTCTGTTGTTCTCTTGTTCCAGCTTGCGGAACGCCTTTTCGGCGTCATCGGTTTTGCCGCTGAAAACGAGCGCTACGTCTGCCATGACCTTTGCTCCCTACTTGTTTTTTTTCGAGCATGAAGAAGAAGAAGCGCATTCGACGTCGGGGGGTGTGCAAAATGCGCGATTCTCCCGCCCCCGAGGGGGTCCCCCTGGCCCAAAGTACCTATACCCCCCCCTGCCAAACCCGAAACGCTGCCATCCCCCCAAATCGCCAACCGCTCGCGGCTCTTGGCCGAGCCCGGTTCGCCGCTGCCCGGTTCCACCAAGCCGACAATCGCGCACCTGCGGCTCCTGCCCGCCGCCGCGCTGCCTTGCCTGTCGCCACACCGCCGCGGTTGCTCGACCATTCGCCGCCGCCCGTCCAGGCTGACCAGGTTGGCCAGCCGGCCGTTGCCAAATGCCTCGCGCGGGCGCCGTCGCGCGGATAGCTCGCCCTGCCGCGCAATGCTCACCTCTGCCGCTCGTAGCGCCTGGCGCTCGCGGCTGTTGGCCGAGCCCGGTTCGCCGCTGCCCGGTTCCACCAAGCCGACAATCGCGCCCCTGCGGCTAGCGCCGGCCGCCGCACTGCCTTGCCTGTCGCCACACCGCCGCGGTTGCTCGACCATTCGCCGCCGCCCGTCCATGCTGACCAGGTTGGCCAGCCGGCAGCCGAGAGTAGAACCGCTCGCAAGCAGGCGCGCCCAATCGGTTACTACGGCCGCTGTCTTCACCCTCAGCCTCCGCATCGAATCGCATCGCAGGCCATTGCCCCTCCCTCGCGCCAACCACCTGGCTCGGCCGCCAAGCGGCGTGCTGCCGACATCGTTGCTGACTACTTGATCCATGTTGAACTCGATCTTCATTGGTCGCGGCGAATATCCAGGCGTTGCCTTGCCAGTCTTTGCAATCGATCCGCATCGTCCCTGCGATCAAATGCGGTTGGCGGCCCAAGGCAGCCGGCCAGAAATACAGCCGCCTTGCAAGCCGCTCAACCGCACACCGCTACGTCTCCGCGAGAATCACCCTCCATGCGACGAACAGGCGGCCGCCCCTAGGCGTTGATCATGCGCGCTCGCTGTTCCTCCAATTCGTGATTGACCTGCTCGACAAGCGCTTCCTTCTCACGCAGCTTGTCGCGCAGTCGATCGCGCTCCGCTCTTTCGCGACCAAGCGACTTCTCCGCCGTATGGATGCGCTCGGGCGGCCATCCGCCGTTGTTCTCAATCGCCGCGGAGTCGCGCGCGATGACCTCATCGCGCTGTTGCAGCTCCTTGCGCAGTCGCTCGATCTCGCGCGAGTGTTCCGCGCGATCTTCCAGCAACTCGCGCCGCTCCATCTTCAGCGCCTCGGGGGCCGAGTTGACCAGCTCCAACACAATCTGATCATGCCGGCCGATGCGATTGTTGAGCGCCGCTAGCTCACTGTCGATCGGCCACACCGCGTTCGTCGGCATCCGACCGGCCAGAATCTCCCCTTCGAGCTTGGCCTTCTTCCGGATCAACGCGCTGCGCTCCGATTGCAGCGCGCTGATTCCGCCCAGTTCTTGTTGAAGCGACTTTCGATCAAGGACTGTCTGCATGTTGGTTCTCCCTTGTGGGTGGATTGGAATTTGCTGTGCTGTCGCGACGGGCTTAGGTCGATGTCCGACCGGCCAGAATCTTCCCTTCGCGCCTGGCCTACTTCCGAGTCGTAACGTCTCTTGCCGATTGCAGCGCGCCAATCTCAGCGTTCGCCGCTTCAATCAGCGGCTCCAGCCCCAGATCGACCATGCGGCTCCGCAGGTATTCCGCCTCGCTAATGCCTCGCGCTTGGTACGCTTCGCGCAGCTCGGCATACTCGCGCCGCAACTTCTCGCGCTGGAATTCCTTTTCCGTCACCATGATGGTTCTCCTTCAAAAAGCTCCGTTGCCTTCTGCCCACGCCACCGCGGCGCGGAAAATCGGCCCTCAGCAGTCCGGCGAATCGTTCGACGAATCGTCCATCGCCGCGAAAACAAATGCCGCGGGATGCCACCAATCGGCTTCCGTGTCGCGATAGGCGACAATGCGCTCCCCGCCGAACCAATGCACTTCGCCAAATTCCACCTCGACCATCGACAGCGCGGCGACCAGCGTGGCGCATCGAACCACCCAATGCGGCGTGAACACCACCCATCGACCACTACCGATGTTCATCGTTGCGCTCCTAGCGATCCAGCCGGCCGATCGAACCCAGCGACACACCGATGCCGTTCGTCTTCGGTCGCTCCTTCGGCCAGCCGCCTCGACAGCGAACCCGCTTCATCAACTCCGCGTAGCTGACGTCCCGTTGTTTCAATCGCTTGTCGAGACAGGTGCGAAAGTAGGCCGGGACGTTTTCCTTTGCCCCATGGCGCGTGGCTTCGCACGCCACGGCCAGGTCATTCCCAGTGATGGCGCCCGCTTCGAGCAGCGCCGCCGCATGCCAAAAGATGTTTCCTCCGCCGGCAAAGCCGCAGCTCTTGAGGATGTTTGATACGAGGTCTTCCAGCTCGCTCCGAATGAATTCCTTCTTCCCAGCTTCGTCAGCCTGGTCAGCCACTCGGGTAGCTGATTGTGCTGGTTTTATAGTTTTGGGTGTGGGTGCGGGTGCTGGGAGCGCTGAGGGTGCGGGTGCGTGAGGCGCGCCGTTGTCTGCCGTTGTCCGCCGTTGTCCGCCGCCGTCCGCCACTGTCCGCCGTTGGCGGCCGTTGTCCGCCACTGTCCGCCGCCGTTTGGCGCCGTCGTCCGTGGTCGGGTCACTGGCGCTTGCGCTCCCCCTGGCCTTCCGCTCCCCCTCGCGCTTTCGCCGCTTCAAGACGTACTCGGGCGCGTGGTCAAACAAGTCATGCACCTGATATTCACCCGGCCGGTCGGGGCATTCCGCGATGAATCCGGCTCGACCAGGGCCGCCACAGCGCAGCAGCGCCTCGAACAGGACCCCGGCTTCGCCATGCCACTCGGCCGCCGCCTCCACGCTGGCGGCGTCTCCCAGCACGGCGTTGCCGCACTCGTATGCAACGTCCCACAGTGTCTCCAGGTGCCCTCGCACATGCGGCCGCGGCATGCCAAGCATTTGCGTCAATCTTTTGAATTTGACGTGTTTCTCAAGTCCAGGTCGTGCCATGGTAGCGGTACTCTCTCTCGCGGTTGTTGCGTCCGCGGCTATTGCGCGGCGGTCGCCAGGGTCACGCGCCGCACATGCGGCCGGCCGTGCCGGCGACAGCGTGGCAGCATGCGCGGCTCACCCGCACACACAGCTCGCGGTTGCGCGCGCGCTCCTGGCCGGGCAGCGCCAAAAAAAGCTCGATCGCCAAAAGCTCCAACTCGGCCGGCAGCAGCTTTGCTGCATGCGGCCACGCCGCCCACAGCTCCGGCGTACTGACGCTCAGCTTTTTGTGCGTGGCCAAATATCGACGACAGGTTTCCAGTAGCGGCGCGAGGACCATCTCACTTCTCCTCTGTTGACAAGAGGCGAAGTAGCTCGCCTCTGGGATAAACGTTCACCTTGCCTACCCGGGTGGCGTGAATCTCTCCGCGGCGCCGCGCGTCGCGCAACTGGTGTGGTCGCAGACCGAGCAGCTCCGCCGCCTCCGCCTCGCGGTAACCGAGTCGGCCGCCCGCCTGGGTCTCGGCCGCGCGCAGCCGGTCGAGCACCGCCGCCACCACCTGCTCGATCAGCGGGCGCAGGTCCTCAGCCTCAAGATCGAGCTTCATCTCGCCGCCTCTTTGCGCGCCCGGCGCAGATAGCCATGGCGCCGCAGCGCCGCCTCCACCTGCGGCACGTAGTCGGCCGGGATCAGCCGCCGCCCGCCGACAATCGGGCAAATATCGTCTCGCAGTTGCCGATCATAATAGAGCTGCGATATATGGCGCGGCAGGATCACGCGCCCCAGCTTGTTCGAGAGCTGCCTCGCCACGTCAGACACCGTCAGCAGCGCATTCATCCAGGTCTCCTCCCTTGGTGTGCGCCACAGGCGGCAGCGCACTCGCGAAGAAACAGTATCAGGCCGTGCTCATGCGCATACGAAGCAAAAGCGAACGAATGCGAACTCGATTTGGTCGCCGGCGCGCAAGATCAATCTCGGCATGGCGTTAGTACGCCAATGAATGCGATGGAGCGCACTAGGCGCGCTTGGTGGCGCGCACGGCTTCCGGTCATCAGCTCGAAATCGGCAGGGGATTGGCGGGCGTTTATGCCGCCAGGCGCACGCAGCCGCGGCCATACACCAATTGCTCTGCCTACCCACCCGGGAGCGCGAAAGAGCGCGCATAGACCAACCGCGCAAACTCAATCATGACATGGCGAAATTGCGCCAACCAAACGACACCGGGCGCAAGGAGCGCGCATGGTGGCGCCCACTGCTTGGGGGCATCAGCTCACGATCGGCGGGGGAGTGGCGGGCGATTGTGCCGTTTGGCGTACGCTGTCGCGGCAAGTCTTAACCCAGTATGCGATCCAATCAGTTCCCATTGTTCCGATTCGGCAGCGCTGTTCACCTGGCGTTGAATGAGCTTCCACAGATCACCATGGCATCTCATCTCGTAGATCAACTTGTCGCGCGCTTCCATCTTGGCATCGCGCTTCAAGAGCGGCTTCTTTGCTTTGGCGGGCTTCTTCGCTTTGGCGGGCTTGTCCGCTTCGGCCGCGGTCTTTGCGGCGGCCAGGTATTCAAATTCCAGCAGCGTTTCGATCTGGTCCAGCTCAAATACCGGCCAACGCAAGCTCGGACTGTGCCACTCGAAAACGTCCGCGAAAGAGCGCTTCTTTTGGGTCGCCAGTTGATCGACCAGGAAGATCGCGACTTTGGTCTCGGCGGCAATCGCACGCACAATGGCGCAATAGCTGGGCGCCAGTCGATCGGCAAACTTGACCGGCTCTGCGTGCGCCGCGCGAAATGCCGCCGAGACGGATTCGACGAAGCACGCCTCGCCAACGTCCAGCGCATGATAGAATCGCGAACGCACGACGGGAACCGTCTCGCAGAGCGCATCGCCCAGTCGCCGCCGCCCCAGCGATTGCCCGTCAGCCGTCAACAGGCGTGATTTGGTGCTCCCACAGCGAGCCAACCACGATACTTGATCGGCCGCGCGTACCAGCTCGAGCGCGGCCTCATACGCTTGCTGAATCGAGCAACCATTCAGCGGCGTGCCGCGCCGTCGACGACCACTCATGGCGGAATCTCCAGGCCTTAAGATGGTGAGCCTGGCAGGGGTCACTGGCCTGGAGAAGTCAGCGACCACCTGCCTAGCTCGCAATCGATCGGCGTCCCAATCGACCCCCGGCCCTTTCGGACCGGAACCGTTACCTAGCGACTCCTATAGCAAATCGCGTTCGATGTGCAAGCCGCGACGGCATACACCGCACGTTGCGACCATCGGCGCCTTGTCGACTTGTCGCCCTGACACTCATATAACACTCATCCGGCAGGCTCCGCAGTCGAAGCTAGCTCGGCGGCTACGGATATCGGCTGCGCCGCCCTCGCGTTTGGCGTGCTTTCCGGTGGGGAGTATAGTGGAGCGAAGGGTTGCCAATGGATTCAAAATCCGGTCCTCGCAAGAGGGTGTGGGTTCAAGTCCCACCTCCGGTACTATCAGGCCGCTGGCGCGTTCGCGTTGCTCGCGGCCAATTCTTTGCGCCGACGAGACGCCGCTGATCGATGACAATCTCTTCAGCTACAAGCGATTCGCTGCTCACTCGGCGCACGACGGTCGCACTGGCGGTCATCTGGTTCAGCTTCCTAACAACACTGTGGCTCATGGGGCGCCAATGGCTAAGCGACTCGGGCTTCGGCCTCTGGGCGGGCGCCTGGACCAAGAACACGTCGCAGTGGATTGCCGATCCCTACACCACATCGCACGTGCTGCATGGCATCTTCTTCTTTTGGTTCTTATTGCCACTGGCGCGCTGGCTCAATCTTTCTTGGCGATTCGTCGCCGCCACCTGTGTCGAAATGTGCTGGGAGCTGCTGGAGAACTCGCCCACGATCATCGAACGCTATCGCACCGCCACTGCTGCGCTCGATTATTTTGGCGACAGCATTCTCAACTCAACCTGCGACGTCCTCGCCGCCCAACTCGGCTTCTGTCTCGCTTGGCAACTTGGCTGGCGGTGGATGCTTGTCGTCATCCTCGTCGTCGAACTGCTGATGCTCTATTTGGTGCGCGACAACCTCACGCTGAATGTGCTCATGCTCGTTTGGCCATCCCCAGCCATCAAACAGTGGCAAATGGGCATTTAATTTCTTTTCTCGGTTTGTCCGATTCTCCTGCCGGATTACGTCTAGATAAGTAGACACCCATGCGTTCCTCACGACCGGCGCGCATGCCGACTGAGTGCGTCCACCGCGCCATTCCGTTCTGGCAATGACCGCGGATCGATGATCGTACGCGCCCCACTGGGCGCCAAAGGGCAGGAGTCATGGCACTTCATGCGCAAAGAGCCGCGCATTGGTTTGGCGTGGCAGTCATCGCGATTCTCAGTCAATCGTGTTGGACCGTTTTGAGTCACGGCTCGTTCCACATTGTGGCAACTGGCGATTCGATTACCACCGGGTTGGCGCCCAACCGCTTGCAGTCGGCAATGCTAACGCAAGGTTTGTCGCGGGTGACCAGCGCGCAGGCCTATTCGGTTGCTTCCGGAGGCGCCACCAGCGACACCTATCTCGGACTCGCCAACGATCCCAACGGCAATCCCCCGCGCTTCCACAATTTCGCCTGGGAAGCGCTCAATGGCCCCGTCGATGCTTTTGGGTCGTATCCGCTTCCGCAAGTACTCACTCCGGAACCCGACGCCGTCGTGGTCATGATTGGCACGAACGACGCAATGCGCGCCGCGACCAATCCTCCGCTCGAGGCTAACTACTTGTCCAATCTGGCCACGATCGCCACATATCTTCAGTCCGCGAAAACACCCGCGGGCAAGGAACCAAAAATTTTCATTGCCACTTTGCTGCCCATTCTCGAACACCCCTCCAATCCAGCTTACTTGGCGGCCAATCAAATCATCGACGATGTGTTCAATCCGGCAATTCGCCAAACCGCGCTGGACTATGGTTTCCATCTACTCGACCTGAACCAACGCATCCAGGCGCAGCCCAACTGGCAAGATTGGTACAGCGACGACGGCCAGAATCCTGGCTATGTCCACCTATGGGCCAACGGTGGCATGGGCTACCAATGGCTCGCCAGCGAAGTGCTCTATGGCGTCCTCGATACCTACGCCGGCGATACGAATCTCGACGGCGAGAACAACATGCTTGATCTGCAGCCGCTGCTGGCAAACTACTTCAGCCCGCAGAATCGTGGCTGGGCCGATGGCGACTTCAATCACGATGGCAAGGTCGATGGCTGGGACAAGCAAATCTGGTTCGACCACCTGCCTCCCGCTGAGGCCGCGCGCTATCTGCAATCCATCCCCGAACCGACTACGGCCAAACTCGGCCTGTGGGCGCTAGGGACGTGGCTCGGCAACATCGCCTATTCTCGATGGACTCGTCGCGCGGGTCGCTGCCGATTTCAACAGCCCGCTCGCTTCTAACGCAGCACGCAAATCGGGACGCAACTTTTGATCAACGTGCGGCGTCGCTTGGTCCAAGCGCCATGCCTCATTTGCTTCGTGCTGCGCTTCTGCCAGGTCGCCGGTTGCCGCCAGCGCTAGCGCCAACTTGGCTCGACCCGCCGCATGATTGGGGTACAACGCCACTCCCTGTCGGTAACTCGCCACGGCATCCGCTAATCGCGAAAGCTCTGGCCGCTGGCGATGCCCCGTCATTTGTCGGTCTCCCGTCACCAGCCATAGCGCGCCTTGGTGCGGCCGCATGTGAAGAGCGGCCTCTTGTGCCTCCATATAAGTTTGCCACGCGTCGAGTGACGGTCGCGCTTGCCAGCGCTGAAAACGCAGGTCAGCCAATCGCGCCCAAGGTAGCGACGCTAGTGGATCAGCCTCCGCCGCCCTGAGCAACGCGTCCTCGGCTCTAACAGGGTTCGCCAGCGCTCGCGCGCTCCATCCGCTGGCGACCAGCACGGGCCGATATGCAGACGCATAGCAGGCGACCGTCGCCACCAAAACGATCAGCCAGCCCGCGAAAATCGACTTCGGCCCCCATTCGCGTGTCTGACCGCCCCCGCGGCAGCTAACCGCTAGCGCGACCAATAGCCACAAACTTCCTGCCACTGCCGAATAACCAATCCCCCCTGCGGCAAGCAAATTGACCCACAGCGCCAGCGCCCCGACCGCCGGAATCCAATTCGACAAGCCACCTCGGCCCACCCACGGCCACCACAGCCAGATCACCAAAGCGCCAATCATGCCGTCGACCGGCAGATTGTACGCGGAATACGGCGCCTCCATCAGCGCGCCAGTCACAATCGGCAACACCACCGCGAACAGCACGCCGCCAATAGTCCCAAACACAACTAGTGGCGCACGGCTTCCATCAACGGATTGCTCTGGCAATTCATCCGCAGCGGCCTCCCGGCGGCGAACCACGCTCGCCAGAATCGCGCAGACCAACCCCACCATCGCCAGCGCTGCGATCGGCCCCGCTGTGGACCACATCTCCAGTACAAAATTATGCGGATCGCTGATCTCTTCGCTGGCTGTCGCCAACTTGTAACGCGTGTAGTGATCTCCAAATTCGCCGGGTCCCACTCCCAACCAGGGGTATTCCGCGATCATCCGTAGCGTTGCCTGCCAGTACTGCCATCGATAGCCGAGCGACTTTGGCGCCTCGGTCAACACTTCTCTATCCAATCCGCCGCTGACAACCCCAGCGATAATGGCCATCAGTACGATCGCCGTCGCGCCGACAACGATTCGCCGATCGAGTCGCCCACGGTGGCGCAGCACAATCGCCGCCGACGCCAACACTCCTAGCACCGTGCCCGCATAGGCGCTGCGGCTTTTGGTCAGCACCAGGCACAAACCAGTGACCGCCAACGTCAACGCTCCAGCAACCAGCGTTCTCGTGACGGGATCTTGCTTCGGTCGCAACGTGAGCACCAAGGCGGCGGCCACCACCACCCACGGTGTCAGCAAGCCTGCCAACGAATTGGTCAGCGCAAAACTAGCCAGTGGCTCGCGACTCGCCAGGCGCTGCTCGAACAACGCCCGTTCCACCGACCCCGGCGGATACCACAACCCTTCGCGGCGCAGCGTCTCATCCGGATTCTGCGCATACTCCGCCCGCGTCTCCGGCATCGTCACAAAGTATTGATACAGTCCATGACTCGCCACGCCCGCCGCCAGCCCCATCATCACCACGAGCACCGCGCGCGCTTCGGCTAAGTTGGCAATCAACTGCCGGGCCAAAAAATACGCCAGTCCAAGCGCCACCCATTCCCACAGCATGTTCACGGCGGGGCGGGGTGTGTCGCGCCAAGCGGCCGCAAGCGCGGCTACGCAGTTGGTCACCACCAAGACAGCCACAAGTCCATCCAACCGCGCCAGCTTCACTTTCAACCTGCCGGCGAACAGCCCCGCGCCCAGCCACGCCAGCGCCAGCAAGAGCCACAGCATGACGATCGGCAGCCCATCGCCCAAGCGCGCGGCCGACTCGCTCGGCCACAGCGGCCGCGCCACCAGCAGCGCCGTCATCACCGCCAGCAGCCAGCCACGCGCCCGCTCGAAACGCGCCGGGCTACGGTCGCTCATGACGCGCGATGACTCGCGTTTCATCGCCGGCGTCCCGTCGTTTCCAAAATGCTCACCAGCAACAGCACGCAAGCCACCATGAGCAGCACGACGATCGCCCCCACCCAATCCACCTGGTAGAGCAATAGCGCCCCCAAGGCGGTGGTCGCCGTCGCCAGATAGATCGTCAGCACCGCCTGCGTCTTGGAAAGCCCTAGCTCCACCAGACGATGTGAAAAATGCTTCTTATCCGCCGAAAAAGGGCTGCGCCCCTCGCGCAAGCGAATCAGCACCACGCTCAAGCTGTCGTAAAGAGGCACCGCCAACACGCATAGCGGCGCCAGTATCGCGTGCCGCGGCATATCGCCGCCGGCATAGGTCGCCGTCATTGTCGTCGTGGCGATGATAAAGCCAATGAAGTATGCCCCTGAGTCTCCCATGAACAATCGCGCCGGCGGCCGATTGTGCCACAAAAATCCAATCAGCGATCCCACCAACACCAGCAAAATCCCCCCCACGAACAGTTGCGGCTGATGCGTCAGCGGGTCGGGCGCAAGCAGCATCACCGCCGCCAGCGCCGCGGAGGCGATCGCCGCCACCCCTCCCGACAAGCCATCCATGTTGTCGAGAAAATTAAACGAGTTCACGAGTCCCACAATCCACAACACCGACAGCGCGTCGGTCAGCCAAGGAGTGTTCAAAAAGATCGTTAACCTCCAGCCTTGCCAAACCATTAACGCCGCGACCAAGAACTCCATCGCCAAGCGTGGTCGCCAATCCAGTGTGCGAAAATCATCGGCCAGGCCCAGCATCATCAATAGGGTGCCGGCGGCCAGCATCGTCCACAGCTTCGGCAATTGGGCCCTTAGTCCCGACAGGTGCGGCCCCGCGAATTCGGCGATCGGCGCCGGCAAGGCGCCCAGCGAATCCTGCCCTCGATCAAGCGCCGTCACCATCAGCGACAACGCGATGCAAGGGACGATCACCGCCAACCAAATTGCGATCCCGCCTCCCAGCGGCGTCGGCACGCTGTGCACCTTACGATGGTTCGGTCGATCCACTAGCCCCGCTCGCGGAGCCCAGCGTCGTATCATGTGCCCCATGGCCCAGGCAATCGCCAGACTTGGAAGCAGCGAACCCAGCACAAGCCAAATCAAGCGATGTTCCTCACGGCCTCGCTAACGCTTCAATCGATGCCGGCACAAATTGAAAAACTCGTGGTAGTCGGCGCGCCGGTAATCGGGAAAGGTCCACTCCGCGGGTCGCCACGCCCCGTGTGAAAAGTGCAATGTCACCTCGGCATAGATCCCGCGATCCAGATACACGCGATGCGCGTGATCCTTGGTCGAAGCCAACACCAACTTGGCGAGCGTAATGTAGCCAGGATCAAGATTCAGCGGACGCGGCGCCGCGTGATCGCCTCTGCCAGCATACTCTGCCTCCAGCGCGTTTGTCGCCAACTTCACCTCGGCCAGCCGACCAGGGTCAAATGGCGAGTCAAACAGCCAAAACTGCTTCTTCAGATCGGCGCCCATGCTGGACGTGTAATAGTCCGTTTCGCCAAATGCGAAGGCCGGGCTTGTCAGCGCAATCTTCCCCCACCGCGACGCCGTTTGAGCTTCGGCCCAGGCGAGCGCCTCCGGGTGGCGACTAAAGGCCGCCACCAACATCAACGCCGTCGAATGCGAATGAATGGCTCCCACGCCAACCGCCGTTCTTTACCCGGAATCTCGCGCAGTGCGCCACCAGCGTCACATCACGACCGCGACGTCTGCCGCGCGGTCTCCACCAACTGCGCCAGCGCGGCGCCGGCGCCATCCAGCGGAATCGCCGCCGGCTCCGACTCGTGCCGCCATTTGATCTCCAGCTTTCCGTCTTTCAGGCTCCGCCCGCCGATCACCACGCGCAGCGGAATGCCAATCAAATCGGCGTCCTTGAACTTCACACCAGGCCGTTGGTCGCGATCGTCCAGCAGCACGTCGATGCCCGCCGTCTGCAGTTCGGCGTACAGTCGATTCGAGATCTCCATCACTTCCTGCTCCGCCACGTTGAGCGGCGACAGCACTACCTCATACGGCGCCAGCGACATCGGCCACACCACGCCATTGGCGTCGTGTTTGGTCTCGACCAATGAAGCCAATATCCGATTCACGCCAATCCCGTAACAACCCATGATGATCGAGTGCTGCTTCTCTTGGTCGTCGAGAAATCGGGCCTGCAGCGCGTCCGAGTACTTGGTCCCCAGCTTGAACACGTGCCCTACCTCAATCGCGTGCCGCAGCGCAAGTCTCCCACCACAGCGAGGGCAAGGATCGTTCGCGCCGGCATTGCGCAGATCGGCCGTGCGCTCCGGCGACATTTGAAAATCGCGTCCCAATCGCACGCCGGTGAAGTGCTGGTCTTTCTCATTGGCGCCAGTGATCGATTCGGTCATCGCCAGCACGTCGCAATCGGCCCACAGGTCGATCGTCAATCCCACCGGGCCCGCGAAACCCACTGCGGCGCCCGTCACCTTCTCGATCACTTCCGCCGCTGCCAATTCCAATTGCTTGGCGCCAAGGGCGCGGCGCAACTTGTTCTCATTCACCTCATGGTCGCCCCGCACTAGCACCGCAATGGGCCGCTCGTCGGCCACATAGATCAATGTCTTGATCATTTGCGCCGGCTGGCACTTCAGCATTTTGCTTACCTGCTCAATGCTCCCCGCGTTCGGCGTGGCCACCTTTTGCGGCGCGCCACCACCGTCGGCGGCAACAGCCTTCTGTTCGCGCGCGCCAATCTCAGCCCGTTCCAGATTCGCCGCGTAGCCGCACCCGGCGCAGTGCACCACCACGTCTTCACCGTTGTCCGCCAGCACCATGAACTCGTGGCTTGCGTCGCCCCCAATCGGGCCGCTCTCGGCCTCGACTGCCAGATAATCCAACCCGCACCGCGCGAAGATCCGGCAATACGCGTCGTACATCCGCTGATAGCTTTGGTTCAGCGACTCGAGCGACGTGTCAAAACTGTAGGCGTCCTTCATCAAAAATTCGCTCGTTCGCAGCACTCCAAACCGCGGACGCTCTTCGTTGCGAAACTTCGTCTGAATCTGGTACAGCGTGATCGGCAGTTGGCGATAGCTGGAGACATAGCGCGCCGCCAGATCGGTCACTACTTCTTCGTGCGTCGGTCCCAGCGCCATATGCACCTGCCGGTTGGCGCGCCGCACCTTGAACTGAATCAGCACGTTGCCAAACGCGTCCACGCGCCCGGTGCGCTCCCACAGGCTGATCGGCGTCAACGCCGGCATCAACACCTCGACCGCTCCCGCCCGGTTCATCTCCTCACGGACAATCGCCTCTGCCTTGCGCAGCGCCTTGAGGCCCAGCGGCAAGTAGGTATAAGCCCCCGCCATCACCTGGCTGATAAGTCCTGCCCGCAGCATCAACACATGACTGGGAATCTCAGCCCCTTCGGGCGTTTCCTTCATCGTCGGAATCAGCGTTTCGGTCCAGCGCACGGATGTGGTCCTGCAGGGGGTAGTGGGGCCTGAATGAACGTCGAATTCTAGGTGAACCGCCGCCAGATCGGCAACCGCACCGCGGCCTCACTATCCAGTGTGACTCCGGCAGAAAGGCCGCGCCGGACTCGGCCACCGCGCCAAAACATTGGCGATCACGGCTGCTAGCCGCGCGCCGCAGGCTAATCGCTGCTCGCGCTCCTTGCTGCCGGGCACGCCACAAACCTAGAATCCTGAATTCTCCCTCACTTAAATCATCTTCACGAAACCAACGCCTCATGTCGCGCCGCTTCATCAATCAACTCGGTCATCAAGAGACGATCAACGAGATCTTCCTGGCGGTCGATAAGCAGCTTCGTCCCAACCGCAACGGCAATCTTTATCTGCAACTCGAACTCCGCGACCGGACCGGCTCGCTCGGCGCGCGCGTCTGGAACGCCACCGAGGCGATGTATGGCAGCTTTGACAATGGAGACTTTGTCCGGGTGGAAGGTTCGACCCAGCTTTACCAGGGCGCGATCCAGTTGATTGCCACCCGCATCGAGCGCGTGCGCGGCGACGAGATCGACCACGCCGATTTCATGCCTTTGGCCCCTGCAGAAATCGACGCCCTGGCCCGCCGACTGGCCGAGCTGCTCCGCGCGATTCGCAATCCCCATTTGCGCGATCTGGCCGAGTGCTTTCTGGTCGACGCCGACTTCATGGATCGCTTCAGTCGCGCCCCTGCCGGCGTAAAGAATCATCATGCCTATCGCGGCGGCTTGCTCGAACACGTCGTCAACCTAATGGAAGTCGTCACCCGCATCGTCGATCGCTACCCCGCCCTCGACGCCGATCTCTTGCTCATGGGCGCCTTTGTGCACGACATGGGCAAGATCGAAGAACTCAGCTACGACAAGGGATTTGCCTATACCGATGCCGGCCAATTGCTGGGCCATCTCACCATCGCCATCTCAATGCTCGACGCCAAAGTGGCCGAGGCCGAACGCTTGGCAGGCGAACCGCTTCCCACTGAACTGGTTATGCGACTGAAACACATGATTCTCAGCCACCACGGCGCCTACGAATTTGGCAGCCCCAAGCTCCCCATGACCCTTGAAGCGGTCGCCCTGGCACAGCTAGACAACCTGGATGCCAAGATTCACAACTTTCAGCAGCAAATGCGGGACGACCCGAATTCCGAAAGTAGTTGGACCCTCTACAATCAGCAATTAGGCCGAAAACTCTATAAAGGACAGCCCAGCGGACAAAATTGACCCGCCACCGGCCATATCTGCTACAATTTGTGCAGGGAGCATCGGCGCCGTTCCAATGGCTTTCGCCGAAGTTGCAGCCTAGGCCGCCAATTTTCGGCGGCCGCTCGTGGTCGATCGCTCGACACGGGCTCCGTTTCTCGCTGCGGCGAACAACATATCGGCCTCTTGCGCTGGATCCAATTCGCAAGCGCAAATCGCAATTCAATCTCGACGCGACTTAGCGTCGTTTCAACGAACATATACCCGCCTCCGGCAAGATTTTCGCTGATTACAGCGACCCGGCGCGGGCAATCTCCACAGGAACACACATGGAATCCAGTTCGCTCGAAGCCCAAGTGCTCGAGTTCGTCCTCGCCCCCAACTATCAGCCCGTCAAGCCGCGTGTGATCGCCAAGAAACTTGGCCTCCCCGAGGATCAGAAGGACGCCGTTCGCAAGACAGTCAAGCGGCTCGTTAAAGCGGGCAAGTTGCAATTCTCGCCGAATCACATGGTCCGCGCGCCGCGTCAGGCCAGCCCGCCAACTGCCAGCAAGCAAACCAGCAAAGCGCCCAAGACGACCGAGCAAAATCAAATCACCGGCCGCTTTCGCCGCGCTCAGGCCGGATACGGCTTCGTCCGCCCCGTCGGCACGCCAAAATCTCAAGGCAATGATAACGACATCTTCATTCCAGAGAATCGCACCGGCGACGCGGTGACCGGAGACCTGGTCGCGGTCGAAATCAACTATCGCAAACGCGCGCCACGCGGTGGTTTCGAGGGCAAAATCGTCGAGGTCGTCGAACGCGAGACGCATCAATTCGTCGGCACTTATTTCGAAGCCGCCGGACAAGCCATGGTGCAGGTCGACGGCTCCATCTTCGCCCAACCGATCCGCGTGGGCGATCCCGGCGCCAAGAATGCCCGTCCAGACGATAAAGTCGTCTTCGAGATGGTCCGATTTCCCTCCCCCTGGCACGCGGGCGAAGGGGTCATCACCGAGGTGCTTGGCTCGCGCGGCGATCCCGGCGTTGACACGCTCACCATCATTCGCGAATTCGAATTACCCGAACATTTCGCCGAAGACACCCTGGCGGCGGCGCGGCAACAGGCGGACCAGTTCGACGAGTCAATCCCCGCGGATCGACTCGATTTGACTGGTGACACGATCATTACCATCGACCCGGTCGATGCCCGGGACTTTGACGACGCCATCTCATTGACCCGACTCGAAAATGGCCACTGGCGGCTGGGGGTGCATATCGCCGATGTGGCGCACTTTGTTCCAGCTAAGACGCCGCTCGATCGCGAAGCTCACAATCGGGCCACCAGCGTCTATCTGCCCGATCGCGTCATCCCGATGCTGCCAGAAATCATTTCCAACAGCCTGGCCAGTCTACAGCCCGATCGAGTTCGCTACGCCAAAACGGCGTTCATCGAGTTCACCGACGAAGGAGTGCGGGTAGCGGTCGATTTGCGCCGCACCGCCATCAAGAGTTGCCGTCGCTTCACCTACGAGGAGGTCGACGAATACCTTGCCGACCGAGAAGCCTGGAAGGCCCGGCTCGAACCGGCGGTTCACACCTTGCTCGGTCGCATGCACGAATTGGCGATGACCCTCCGCCGCCGGCGCATCCAGCGCGGTGCGCTCGAACTGACCTTGGGAGAAATCAAGATCGACCTCGATCGCGACGGCAAGGTGGCCGGCGCGCATCAGGTGGTGAACACCGAAAGCCATCAGGTCATCGAAGAGTTCATGCTCGCCGCCAACGACGCCGTGGCAGAGCATCTACGCGATCAGTCGCTCTTGTTTCTTCGCCGCATTCACGAAGCGCCCGATCCACGCAAACTGCAAGAACTGACCGACTTCGTCAAGGAACTCGGTTTCCAGACCGAGAGCCTCGAAAGCCGCTTCGAGATTCAGAAAATACTGAAGGAAGTCGCCGGCAAACCGGAAGAACGCGCAGTCAATTACGCCATCTTGCGCAGTATGCAGCAGGCCGTTTATGCCCCCGCCGACGAAGGGCACTATGCCTTGGCCAGCGATTGCTACTGTCACTTCACCTCTCCCATTCGTCGCTATCCTGACCTTTTGGTCCATCGCCTGCTCGACGCGCTCTGGGATCAGAAAAAGCCCGTCCAGGACCTGGCGGAGCTTGTCGCGCTCGGCGATCACTGCTCTCAGCGAGAACGCCGCGCCGAAGCCGCCGAACGCGAACTCACCAAGATCAAGCTGCTGCACTACCTCGAAGAACGCGTCGGCATGGAAATGGACGCCGTGGTCACCGGCGTCGCGCAATTCGGCATGTTCGCGCAAGGAATTGAGCTTCCCGCCGAGGGCCTGATCCATGTGACGTCGCTGGCCGATGATTACTATCGCTTCGAGCGGGCCAGTCACGCCTTGGTCGGTTATCGGCAAGGCAACGCCTATCGGCTGGGCGACAAGATACGCGTTGCCGTCGCTCGCGTCGACGTCGATCGTCGCGAGCTTGATTTGCGCGTGGTGGGACGTGGCAAGCGAGGCGCCACGCCGCGTGCGGCGCTGCCTCCGCGACGCGACGCCAAGCCCAGGCGAGACGGCGACAAATCGCCTGCACCCGTCAAGCGCAAGGGGGCCGCCAAAACGCCGCGCCCCAAGAAGCAGGGACGCCGCTAATTCGCGTCGTACACGCGCGACGCAGCTGCTGCGACAGACCCTAGCAGCCTACGAACGCGGCGTTACAATAAAGCCGTCTCCTGCGACAAATTGGCAACTCGGCGACTACGTCTTTACATCCAGGTCAATTCGACCTGGATGGTGGGGTCGCGTACTGTCTTTTGGCAATCCGTGATGACCGCGACCCTGGCAAATACACCGCTCCACGATTGGCATGTCGCCCAGGGCGGTCGCATGGTCGACTTTGCCGGCTGGTCGATGCCGGTGCAATACACCTCAATTGTCGCCGAACATCGGGCCACGCGCACTGCTGCCGGACTGTTCGATATCTCACATATGGGCCGTCTCCGCTTCGATGGCCCCAGCGCCGCGCCGTTTCTTGATCGATTGGCCACGCGCCGTGCGTCGAAGTTGGCCATCGGACAGGTGGTCTATGCGCTGGTCACCAATGAATCGGGCGGCATTCTCGATGACATTCTCATCTATCGCTTGGCCGATGCGGCGCAGCGCGACTACTTCCTGGTGGTCGTGAACGCGAGCAATCGCGAGAAAATCGTTTCCTGGATTCGCTCGCGCCCCGCCGCCGACGACCTGCAATTCGCCGACCTCACCACTGACTGGGCCATGATCGCCGTGCAGGGACCGCACGCGCTTCAACTCGTGGCGCCGCTCGTCGAATTCGACCTCGCCGCGATGAAGTATTACACCGCAACCGAGACGCTGATCGCCGGACATGGCGGCATTGTGAGTCGTACAGGCTACACCGGCGAAGACGGCGTGGAGCTGATCGTCGGCGCCGCAATGGCGCCGCGCATTTGGCAAATGTTGTTCGATCGCAGCCAGTCCGAGCAGCTTGGCGCCGTCGCCGCCGGGCTGGGATCACGCGACACCCTCCGCCTCGAAGCCGGCATGCCGCTTTACGGCCACGAGCTATCCGAAAACGTCAATCCCTTTCAGGCGGGTCTCGGCTTCGCGGTCGATCTGGCGAACGCCCAGTTTCCAGGCGCCGCCGAGCTTGCCCGCTTCAAGGCCGACTCGTCACAGCCGCGTCGTGTCGGGCTCGAACTGGTAGGCAAGCGCGTCCCGCGCGAAGGATACGCCATACTCGATCCGGCAGGCGCCACGATTGGCCAGGTGACCAGCGGCACCTTTTCTCCGACTTTCGATCGCCCCTTGGCCATGGGCTACGTGGCGCCGCAATTCGCCGCGCCCGGCGCCCAGTTGGCGATCGACATTCGCGGCCGCGCGGAACCTGCCCGCATTGCCGCGCTCCCCTTCTATCGACGCTCCCGTTAACCGATTCCGAGGATCACTAGCGTGACGAAGAACAGCTCATCGCAATACGCGCCGCAAGACCTGCGATTCGCCAAGACGCATGAGTGGGTCCATTTAGAAGGCCCCAGCGGCGCGCAAACCGCCACCATCGGCGTCTCGGCGTTCGCCGTGGCGGCCCTTACTGATCTGGTCTACATCGAGTTGCCGCAAGTCGGTCGCAAACTAGCGCATGGCGAACCGTTTGGCGAGGTCGAGTCGGTCAAGGCCGTCAGCGATCTCTACAGCCCGTTGGCCGGCGAAATCGTGGCAGTGAACGAAGACTTGCGCGATCACCTGGAAAAACTGAGCGCAGATCCCTACGGCGCCGGTTGGCTGATCCGCCTGCGCGTCGCCGACGACTCCGGCCTCGCCGATCTCATGGATCATGCAACGTACCAGCGGCAATGCGCCGAGGAGCAGCACTAGCCGCGCTTTATGCTTTTCGCTGGCTTCACTATTCCCCGCGCCGCTTGATCTGGCGCGTGTTTCTGTCCCTGCAAGGATGGCCGAATGCCATATTTCGCCAACACTCCCGAAGACGAACGCGACATGCTGGCCGCGATCGGCGTCGCTTCGATCGAAGAGCTTTTTGAGCTGGTGCCCGCCGACCTGCGGCTCCGCGGCGCGCTCCAACTGCCGCCGGCGCTGACCGAAGTCGAGTTGACGCAGCACATGAGCGAACTGGCCGCTCGCAACGAATCGGCGGCCGACAAGGTTTGCTTTCTCGGCGCCGGCAGCTACGACCACTTCATTCCCGCGATCGTCGACAGTCTGGCCGGCCGCGGCGAGTTTTACACTTCCTACACGCCCTACCAACCAGAGGCCAGCCAGGGCAACCTGCAAGCCTTCTTCGAGTATCAAACGCTGATCACACAGTTGACTGGCATGGATGTGTCCAACGCCAGTCTCTACGACGGCGGTAGCGCGGCGACCGAAGCCATGCTCATGGCTATCTCCGTCACCAAGCGCCACGGCAACGTCGTCGTGCCGGCCAGCGTCCATCCCGAGTATCGCCAGATTCTGGCCACGTATCTCAAGGATCTTGGCATCCAACTGGTCACTGCGCCGGTCGCCGAAGGCGTTCTCCGGCCAGCCGATCTGCAGGCGTGCCTCTCCGATCAGACCGCCGGCGTGCTGATTCAACAGCCCAACTTCTTCGGCAATCTCGAATCGATGCGCGAGTTGGCCGACATCACTCACCGCGCCGGCGCCCTCTTCTGCGTTTCTGTCGATCCGATCAGCCTCGGACTTCTCGAGCGCCCCGCCGACTACGGCGCCGACATCGTCACCGCCGAGGGCCAATCGCTGGGCAGTCCCCTGTCGTTCGGCGGACCCTACCTCGGCATCATGGCCTGCCGCGAGGAATTTGTCCGCCGCATGCCCGGTCGCCTTTGTGGTCAGACGGTCGATCGCAACGGCCGGCGCTGCTTCGTGCTCACACTCCAAACTCGCGAGCAGCATATCCGCCGCGAAAAAGCGACCAGCAACATCTGCACCAATCAAGGACTCTTCGCGCTGCGCGCCACCATCTATCTGGCTTCGCTGGGTCCGCAAGGGCTACGCGAGGTGGCCGAGTTGTCGCTCCGCAAGGCGCATTACTTGCGCGATCTGCTGGCCGGCGACACCGCGCTGGCCCCCGCGTTCGACCAGCCGTTCTTCAAAGAGTTCGTGATGCGCGTGCCAGATGGCGCGGTCGATCGCTGGCTGGACGAGGCTCAAGAAGCCGGCTTCTTCGCCGGTGTGCCGCTGGCCCGCTGGTATCCCGAACTGGCCGACTGCGTGCTGATCACGGTGACAGAGAAGCGTACCCGCGCCGAAATGGACCGCCTCGCCCAAGTGGTTCGCCGGCTCTCACGGAAGGAGGCAATTGCCCATGCGTAATGCCCGTACCAGCCAACTGTTGTTCGAGGCCTCCAAGCCCGGCCGGCGCGCCACTCTCTGGCCAGCGGCCGATGTGCCGCACCAACCGCTGGAGTCGATGCTGCCCGCCAGCGCGCTGGCCGCCGCGCCGCCCCGTTTGCCGGAGACTACCGAACCCGAAATTGTGCGGCACTACAGCAACCTGTCGACCTTGAACATGTCGGTCGACACGCATTTCTACCCGCTCGGCTCCTGCACCATGAAGTACAATCCCAAACGCAACGAGCGTTTGGCTTCGTTGCCCGGCTTGGCGCAATTGCATCCCTATCAGCCCGACGAGTCCCTGCAAGGACTGCTTCAACTACTCTACGACTTGCAGCAATATCTGGCCGACATCGCCGGATTGGACGCGGTATCGCTTCAGCCCGCCGCGGGCGCCCAGGGCGAACTGGCCGCGTTGTTCGTGGCCGCCGCCTACTTCCGCTCGCGCGGAGAGGCGCGCACTCGCGTGCTCATTCCCGATAGCGCTCACGGCACCAACCCAGCCAGCGCCGTGATGGCCGGCTTCGAGGCCGTCACGGTCCGCAGCACCCCCGCCGGCTATGTCGATCTGGAAGACCTCACCTCCAAGCTCGACCAGCGCACCGGCGTCTTCATGATCACCAATCCCAACACGCTTGGCATGTTCGATGGCCAAATCGCCGAAATCGCTCAGCGCGTGCATGCTGTTGGCGGTCTGATCTATCTCGACGGCGCCAACATGAACGCCATTCTCGGCGTGGCTCGCCCGGGCGACTTTGGCGCCGACATGATGCACTACAACCCGCACAAGACCTTTAGCGGTCCGCACGGCGGCGGCGGTCCCGGCGCCGGCCCCATCGCCGTCCGCAAAATGCTAGAGCCATTTCTGCCGGCTCCAGTCGTCATTCGCGACGGCGAGCGCTATCGATTGGACTACGATCGGCCCCAGTCGATCGGGCGCGTACGTAGTTTCTTTGGCAACACCGGAGTGCTGATCCGCGCCTACGCGTATATTCGCACTCACGGACCCGACGGTCTGCGGCGCGTGGCCGACAACGCGGTGCTCAATGCCAACTATTTGCTCAGCCGAGTCAAGTCGTTCTTGCCGGTACCGCAAGGCGATCGCTGCATGCACGAGTTCGTCGCCACCGCCAACGAAATCAAGAACGCGCGCGGCATCAGCGCGATGGATATCGCCAAGCGACTATTGGACTATGGCTATCACGCGCCTACCGTCTATTTTCCGCTCACCGTCCGGGAGGCCATGATGATCGAACCCACCGAGACGGAGAGTCGAGAGACTTTGGACGCCTTTGCCAAAGTGCTCAAGCAAATCACCGAAGAAGACCCGGAGTTCGTGCGCGACGCGCCCCACACCACCCCCATTGCTCGCCCCGACGAGGTGCAGGCCGCGCGCAAGCCCGTGCTCAAGTGGACGCCCACCAGCGCATGAGTCACACAGAGCCTTGTCGACTAGTGCCTCTCCATACGGCGCCAGGCGCCTGGAACATGGCGGTCGACGAGTGGCTGTTGCGTTCCGCCGAACAGCGCGGCCACTGTGTTCTAAGGCTCTATGAGTGGTCCCCCGCAACCCTGTCGCTAGGATATTTTCAACCAGTGGCGGCACGGCAAGATCACTCGGCCAGCCGCGCCTGTGCCTTGGTCCGCCGCTCTACCGGCGGCGGCGCCATCCTGCACGATCGCGAGCTCACCTATTCGCTGGTCATTCCCACTCGGCATCGACTGGCCGTTGATCCGCTTTCGCTCTACCGCCTGGCACACGGGGCGCTCATCACAGCGCTCGCCGAACTGGGGATTCCAGCGCGCCTCTGCGAAGTCGCAACACCGCTGCCACGCGATCAAGAACCCTTCTTATGCTTCCAGCGCCGTGCCGTTGGCGACGTGCTGCAAGGCGATTTCAAGATCGCCGGTAGCGCCCAACGTCGCCATCGCGGCGCCATCCTGCAGCACGGCAGCGTGCTCCTGGCGGCCTCTCCCTTCGCGCCAGAACTGCCGGGCATCTGCGACCTGGTTGGAGGCCAACTGTCCGCTGCATCGCTAGCGAGCGTCTTCCTGCCCCATTTGGCGGCCGCGCTGGCGGTCACCTTGGTCGTCGAAGCGCCGCCAACAAGCGAACAAGAGTCCATCGCCCAGCTAGAAATAGGGCAATTCAGCTCGGCCGGTTGGATCACTCGCCGCTGAGGCCAGTTCGTATGGTGCGCGAATTGCTTGTCTTTGGCTGCCCGTCGCCGCTACTATTCATCAGCCAACGAGTTGGGCGCAGTCGAGCCCCCACTTTATAGGGGTCAAACGCGCCGCCTTTCGGCAATGACAGAAATACTGCCAAGAATCTTCGTGCGTTTGTCGGTACATTCGTTTATCTTCAGGCTTTGAAAGCAGACGCTGCTCCGCCTATCCGATCATCCAAATATTGGGAAGGTTCCTTCCCGCCGGGGTTGCGTTTGGCTCCCGATCGTTCCGATGGACGCCGTCGACACAATGTCCGCCCTCATTCGTTCGTTACTGAATATCGAAGTGTGGACGGCGACACACCATGGAAGTGAAGCTTAAGGTTTGTGTTGGAGCTAGCGCCGGCAAGGAATTGACGGTTGCCGGGCCCAAGTTCTTTATTGGCCGCGCGGAGGATTGTCAGCTACGCCCTAAGAGCGATCTCATCAGTCGTCATCACTGCGTGCTCATGGTGGACGACTCCGCGCTGATTGTGCGCGATCTCGGTAGCCGCAACGGCACCCTCGTCAACGACGAGCAGGTGGCTGGCGAACGCGAGTTGCTCGCTGGCGATCGGCTCAAAGTCGGGCCGCTCGAATTTGAAGTTGTCATCTCGCGCACCCTCGCGCCGGCTCAAAAACGGCCCAAAGTCACCAGCGTGCTCGAGGCCGCCGTACGCACCGCCGCGGGCCATCCCGGCGCGCAGAACGATGTCACTCAGTGGCTCGGGGCAACCGGCGGCGCCAACGGGGGGACCACCCAATTCTCGGGCGGCCACGACACCGAGGCCGCCGAGACCGAAGAGATCAAGATGGGCTCGACGATGATCAACATCCCGGCGCCCCCAATGCCAACGCACACGACCCTGACGCCGGCGCCTTTGGCGCCTCATGTTCCACTAGCGCCGGCTACCCCGATAGTGGCCAGCGCGCCGGCGCCCATGGCGGCCCCGCCCGTCGCTCCCGCGCCACCTGTGGCCCAGGCCCCTCCCGCCGCGCCGCCAATCGTGGCCGACGAACCGACGCCGGCGCAAACCGCCAGCACCATGCTGAACATTGATTTCGAGCCTGAGGCAAAGCCCAAGACCGCGCCGGTCGCCACATCCCACGTAGAGCGGTACGTGCCAGAACATCAGGCGCCGCCCCCCGCCGAACCCGAAAAGAAGACGTCGGACAGCAAAATCGGCAAATTGCCGCACAAACCGCGCACCGCCGACAGTCGCGCCGCGGCCGCCGACACCCTCAAGAAGTTCTTCAATCGGCGTTAGCGGCCTGCAAGATCGCGAACTGTGGCTCGCTGCCAATCCTTGGGTAGGTTCTGCCCCTGTGCGGCACTTGCTGCGCCGTGCCGCGGCTTGCTATTCTCGAACCGGCCCTGCATCGCGGCGGCTGTACTAACCCATAGAAAGCTTTCGCGGGAGTTGCCCGAATGTCCGAAGAAGATTCCGCGTCCAGCCGCTATCGCGAGTTCTTGCACCTGCTCCCCCTCACCATCGCCATCGCCGGCTTGCCCACGCCAGACGGCAATCGCAACTACACCCACGACCAACTGCAGGCCCGCGCTCAGATCATTGGCAATGCCTACCGGCTGGCCCGCCAGGTCGCCCGCGAATGCATTACGAATGCCTAGCGCCATTTGGCTGGACGTTCGCCAGCGCCAAGGCATAGGCCGTCGCATAGTTGCGGCAATGTGAAATGCTGATCAGCATTTCGCCAAGCCCAATCTCCACGCCGCGCTGGCGCGCGCCGCCGTGCAGCGCGATCGACGGCTTCCCTCCGCCGTCGTTCACCACCTCGACATCCCGCCAGCCAATCCCCTTGATCCAACCGGTGCCCAGCGCCTTGAGCACCGCCTCCTTGGCCGCCCAGCGGCCGGCAAAATGCTGGGTCGATTGCTTACGGCTCTGGCAATACTGAGTTTCGTGCGGCGTGTACACGCGGCTCACAAACAGTTCGCCATGCCGCTCAATCATCTGCGCGATCCGCAGACACTCGATAATGTCCGTGCCAATTCCCAGGATGTCGCCGTGTCGCGCTCCGCTCATGGCCGTCTCGCGCCCAATGTATCCGGCAATTGACTGGAGCCAATGCCGCAGGCGTCCTGCGCCCGCCGCAGCACATCCCCCGCCTTCCGTCGCGCGCGGCGCGCGCCATCGGCCAGTATTTCGCGCACCCGTTCCGGATGCGCGGCCAACTCCGCTCGGCGCTGCCGCGCCTCGGCAAAATACGCTTCGGCGACATCGGCCAGCGCCTTTTTCACCTCCCCATACCCGAATCCGCCGCGGCGATACAACGCCTCCATCTCGGCGCGCTGCGCCGGCGTGGCGAACAGCGAGTGCAATTGAAACAAAGGATCCCCTTCCGGCGCCTTGGGCTCCTCCATCGGGCGCGAATCGGTCGTGATCCGCATGATCTTCTTGCGCTGCGGCTTTACATCCTCAAAGATCTCGATCGTGTTGTTGTAGCTCTTCGACATCTTCTCGCCGTCCACGCCCGGCACTTTGGCCGATCCGTCCAGCACCTTCGCTTTCGGCAGCACAAACACCTCGCCAAAGCGGTGGTTGAAGCTCTGCGCCAGGTCGCGGCACACCTCGATGTGCTGAATTTGATCTTCCCCCACCGGCACCACGTTCGAGTCGTAGGCCAGAATGTCCGCCGCCATCAGCACGGGATAGGTGAACAACCCTGCGTCCGCCGCCAAGCCCTTCGCCTTCTTGTCCTTGTACGCGTGACACCGCTCCAACAGCCCCATTGGCGTGATCGTCATCAGCAGCCAACACAACTCCGACACCTCGGGCACGTCCGACTGCACAAACAAGATCGCGTGCTCGGGGTTCAGCCCCAGGGCCAGCAAGTCGGTCGCCGCGTTGAGCGTCAACTGCGACAACAATTGAGGATCACGCACCGTGGTCAGCGCGTGCAGATTGGCGATGAAGTAGTACGCTTCGTCTTCGCGCTGCAGATCGATGTATTGGCGGATGGCGCCAAAATAGTTGCCCCAATGAAAGCGCCCCGTGGGCTGAATTCCAGATAGCACGCGCATGAGCTAGTTCCCGTCGATCGCTAAAACGCCTACGACCTCACGCGCCGACGTCGCCCCCAGTTGGCGAATCGCGCCCGGCAGTTGGTCCAAGATTTCCATCGTAGCCGCTGGACGATAAAAGTTGGCCGTGCCCACCTGAACTGCGCTGGCGCCAGTGACAAGAAATTCCATCACGTCGTCGATGGTGGCGATTCCTCCCACACCGATCACCGGCACGCTCACCGCGCGCGCGGTCTGGTATACCGCCCGCAGCGCGATCGGCTTGATCGCCGGACCGCTCAATCCCCCCATGATGTTCCCTAGGATCGGTCGGCGCCGGCGCCAATCGACCGCCATCCCCAGGCAGGTGTTGATTACCGAGATCGCGTCGGCGCCCCCGGCCTCCGCGGCGACAGCAATCTCCGCAATGCGAGTCACGTTCGGCGTCAATTTGGCGATGACCGGCAACTGGCACGCCTCTCGCACACCGCGCACCACTGCTTCGCACATCGCCGGATCGGTGCCAAAATCGACTCCGCCAGACACATTGGGGCAGGAAACGTTCAATTCAATTGCCGCCGCGCCCCCCGCCCGATCCAATCGCTCCGCCAGTGTGATGAACTCCTCGCGCGTGCGGCCAGCGATACTCACCACAATCGGCGTCCCTAGCCCCGCCAGGTACGGCAGATGGTGCTCGATGAACGCCTCGATGCCGTCGTTGTCTAGTCCAATCGAATTCAACATCCCCGCCGGCGTCTCGACCGTTCGCGCCGGCTTGTTGCCTGCGCGTGGCGCCAATGTGATGGTCTTGGGGATGATGGCCCCGAGCCGTAAGAGGTCCACCAAGCCGGCCATTTCGCGCGCGTAACCAAACGTCCCAGACGCGACGAGCACCGGATTGGCCAGTTTCAGTCGACCCAGAGAAACAGCAAGATCAACGGCAGCGGTGGTCGCCAAGTGGACG